>SLBD01000016.1 GCA_007126515.1 Kiritimatiellia bacterium | reverse complement strand
TTCTGGCTGGGCCAGACGTGGATGTGTTGTTCGCTGACCAAGCGTACGTCCCGCTTGATGATACCATTGAGTACGACAAAGAGATGACCGCCTTGATTACCCCTTATGCGGAAGATTTGAACCGAGTGATGGATCGGCAACTAACGGTAAGCACGGCGGTCATGCCGGTGAAGCAGCCAGAGAGCGCGATCGGCAATCTGGCCGCCGACATCCTTCGCTCAGAAGCCAGCCGACTTTCCGGAAAGGACATTGATATTGCGCTCATGAATCATCGTGGCTTGCGCATCACGCTCCCCGAAGGCCCTATCACCGTGCGCACAATCTTTGAGTTAATGCCCTTTGAAAACCACATCAGTTTATTGAAATTTTCGGGGGCGCAAATCCAGCAGCTGACAGACGAGCTCGCTGCATACGGAGGCGAGCCCATCAGCGGGATGCGCATGCGAATGGACGGAAACCGTGGGCGCGATGTCACGATTGGCGGCACACCCCTTGATCCAGATGCAACTTATTGGCTTGCCACCAATGAATGGATGGCGAATGGCGGCGGTGATATGCCAACACTCTGGGAACCTCTGGAAAGAATCGATCTGCCGGGGCTGATCCGTGATTCGTTCATCGAATATCTCGATCAACTTGACCACATCGAACCGAGTCTCGACGGCCGTATCAAGGAGTAGATCATGATCACACGCAAAACCTTTCTAAAACAACTTGGACTCGTCGGTACGGGAGTCGGGCTTTGCGGACTGCGCCCTGTCACTAGTTACGGACAGACCGGGGGCACCGATACGCTTATTTCCATCATGCACACCAATGATACGCATGCGCGCATTCAGCCCTTCCCTGCGGGATCCGGCGATTTTTCGGGCTTGGGTGGCGTGGCACGGAGGGCCACTTTAATTCGCAAAATCAGGGATCGGCGGCCTAACAACCTTTTGCTTGATGCAGGCGACACGTTTCAGGGGACCCCCTTCTTTAACTTTTATGGTGGGGCCCTGGATTTCCGCGCCATGTCGATGATGGGGTATGATGCGTCAACCATCGGGAACCATGAATTTGACAATTATGTGCATGGCTTCGTAGAGGTGGCTCCCAAAGCGACATTCCCTTTTGTGATCTCAAACTATTCATTTGAAGGTGCCCCTGACATGGGCCAGTTTTGCCGCCCGTACTTGATCAAAGAAATTGATGGTGTCCGAATTGGATTGTTCGGGCTCGGAGTCGCTTTCGCCAGCTTGGTCCTGCCCCAACTGCATGAAGGTGTCGCGGACCATGACGCCATCGAAGCGGCGGCTTTTCAGGTCCGGCAGTTACGGGAAGAACATCAGTGCGATATGGTCATTTGCCTCAGCCACTTGGGATTTGAATATGAAACCGATCAAGTCAGTGACAAAGACGTAGCCAACGCCGTCGATGGCATTGATTTGATCATTGGCGGACATACACATACGCTATTAGAGGAACCCTACGTCCTTGAGAAACTGGGCAAACGCCCTACAGTCATCTCTCAAGTCGGTCATGCCGGAGTCGTAGTGGGTCGACTGGATTACACCTTCACACGAACAGGCAAAATTGCGCGCGTTGCGGCTGCGTCCCAACCAGTCGCCTGATTAGGAATCAACAATGTACGAGCTGCCCGAGCAACTCTGGGTCTACTACCTGACGGGTGCAAGCAGTTTTGTGCTGTCCTTGGTCACGACGGGACATGCCATTATTTATAAACGCGATTCCCGTGCAGCCGTTGGTTGGGTGGGACTCATTTGGTTTGCCCCGATCCTCGGCCCAACACTATATTTACTGCTTGGAATTAATCGTGTACGGCGAAAAGCATCTCGAATCCGCCGTGAAGAATACGACCTGATTCCGGACTTGGATGATGCGATCTGCACCTCTGCGATGCTGGCAGAACATTTATCGGATGATGCCAGTCACCTATTGGAAATGGCTCGCCTGAATGAACGCCTCACAAATCTCCCGCTGCTTCAAGGGAATCAGGTCGAGCCACTCCAAAACGGTGATGAAGCCTATCCCGCTATGCTATCCGCGATCGAACATGCTCGCGCTTCCATCACATTGACCTCCTATATCTTCGATAATGATCGGATTGGCCAACGCTTTGCGACAGCTTTGGCCGATGCAGTGCAGCGCGGTGTGGAAGTGCGAGTGCTCATCGATGCCGTTGGCGCGCGCTATTCTCTCCCCCCAATCACGCATCGCCTCCGCAGCCTCGGGATTCGTACAGCGCGATTTATGCCCAGCTACCTGCCGTGGACAACTCCATATTTCAACTTAAGAAGTCACCGTAAAATCCTGATCGTCGATGGGGAATATGGTTTCACGGGAGGCATGAATATCCGCGCAGCCAATATGCTGGCAGAGCATGAACCCCACCCCATTAGAGACACACATTTCCTCGTTCGTGGCCCGGTCATCCACGAACTACAGGCAACGTTTGCCGAGGATTGGCATTTTACGACTCAAGAGATATTACGAGGTGAGCCATGGTTCTCCTCCGTTTCACCCTGCGGCGACGTCATTGCCCGTGTCATTTCAGATGGTCCAGACAAGAACTACGATAAGATGCGATCTGCTTTTCAAGGAGCTCTGGCTATTGCGGAACGGCATGTTAAGATCATGACCCCCTACTTTCTCCCCGATGCCGCCCTGATTGGAGCACTCAATACCTGCTCCTTACGTGGAGTCCAAGTTGACATCGTCCTGCCTCTACAAAACAATCTCAAGATGGTTGCATGGGCGGCCATGGCACAAATGTGGCAGATCTTGGAATGGGGCTGCCAAGTCTGGATGACTCCTCCCCCATTCGATCACAGCAAATTATTCGTGGTCGATGACCGCCTCAGTATCATCGGCTCCTCCAACTGGGACCCGCGCAGCCTCCGCCTCAATTTTGAAGTGGGTCTGGAGTGCTACGACTCCACGTTATCCGAACAATTGAGCCAACTGATTGATGACCGCATTCGAGCCGCTGACGCATTAACCTTGAATGAGGTCAACAGTCGTCATCTACCGCGCAAGCTACGAGACGGTGTAGCGCGATTATTTGCCCCTTATCTCTGATCAACTTACCTGATTATAGTCAGCTATTCTCATTTTGAACTGACTCCCCTCGTTTTCTCTATATTTTCACTTTTTTCGGTTGACGAGAGCGGGCGACGAGAACGATGGACGATTAGGAGTTCTCTACTCGTAATCCGCTCTCGCCGTCCGCTCTCGTTCACCGACTGCCACTCCCAGCACACACCGCTCGGATCTGTCCCCGTTGTTGGCTTTAAGTTGTGTGGGGCCATCGATTATGTAAAGATGTTCCCGCATAGTCGTGGTAAGCATGCCTTCGCCACGACAAGCGCAAGAACCCTCATTGCTGAATGTATGGAGTAGCCGTACGGGGGAATCGGCTACATCACCTCCAACGTTAGGTTACAATGATGAAAATATTGGTGGTTGGGTACAAAGGTATGCTCGGGCATGATGTCATGGAATGTTGCCGCCTGAATGGCATCGATGTCATCGGTATGGATCTGCCCGAAATCGACATCACAGATGAGGCCGCCCTGTCCGCTCGTATACCGTCAGTCGACTGGATCGCTAACTGTGCTGCATTTACGCGAGTCGATGATGCTGAAACGGAGCGAGATGCTGCCTTTGCGATCAATTGTGAAGGGGCGCGAAATCTAGCGGTGGTGGCCCGCCACCGAGATATGCGATTACTTCAAGTCAGCACTGATTATGTCTTTGATGGCAGAGCAGGACGAGCCTACCAAGAGACCGATCGAGTCAATGCGCTCAGCATATATGGAGCCAGCAAGCTGGCTGGTGAAAAGGCAATTCGGGCGGAGGGGGGACATTATGTGATCGTCCGAACTCAGTCTCTCTTCGGAAAACACGGTCATAATTTTGTTAAAGCCATTGTCCGCAAAACCCGGGAGAGCGATACTCCGCTGCGTGTTGTGGAAGATCAAATCTCGGCTCCGACATACACGCGCCATTTAGCAGAGGCCATGGTGCGGCTGATGAAAATGAATCAAGAAGGCTTGTTGCATGTAACAGCGTCCGACTCGTGCTCATGGTATGAGTTTGCCCGCCAAATCGTCGCCGAGATCAAACCTGGCCATGAAATCATCCCCATTTCGGCCGCTGAATTGAAGCTACCTGCTACACGTCCGATGTTTTCGATTCTAAACAATCAACGATATCAGTCCATCACGGGACACGTGCTGCCCTCCTGGCGGCATGGCTTGGAAGCCTATTTTCAAGAAGAGGACTATTTCACCAAGTAAGGTCATGACATCGACCTCCCCTCACCCGGAACGACTCCCTCGGGACCGTTCCATCAGTCGACCGGATGCTTTGACAATTGTCTTAGTCCACCCGCGCATCCCCCAAAACACAGGCAATGTTGCTCGCCTTTGTGCCGCGACAGGATCGCGGTTGCATTTGATCCAACCTCTGTTCACCATCGATGATCGCAAACTGCGGCGGGCCGGATTGGACTACTGGCACTTGCTGGATGTCCGGGTTTTTCCCGATTGGACAGCGTGGCAGACCGAGCATCAACTCCCTCTACAGAATGGACGCGCGTGGTTCGTGGAGGTCGGAGGACAGACCTATTATGGCGATGCAGCATTCCAAGCTGGCGATTGCCTGATTTTCGGCGATGAAGGCAAAGGACTGCCGCAGGAAATCCTACGGCAGTACCCTAACCAAACGTTACACTTGCCCCAGCAAGGCGTTCGCTCGCTCAACTTATCCAATGCCGTCGCTGTCGTCTGTTACGAGGCCTTACGACAATTGAACTGGCGTGGCAGCCCTTCGATTACTTGAATTCGCTCATATCCACGGGGAATGCCTTGGCATCCCAAATCGAGTCAGCGTATTCGCGAATGCTACGATCACTGGAGAACCATCCCATCCGAGCGGTATTCAGAATCGATTTGCGCATCCAGGAATCTTGGTTCTCATATTCAGCGGCTACCGCTTCCTGGGCCTCGATGTACGGGCGGAAATCAGCCGCATAGAAATACATATCTCCCTTCTGCATCACCTCATCGAAGCACTCGGCAAATAAGCCGGGTTCTTTCGGCGAGAACATGTCGCCACGGATTGCATCCAGAACAGCGCGCAATTGCTCATCCGCGTGATAGTAATCCCAGGGGTTGTATCCTTCATTACGCAGGCGCTCAAGATCCTCCACGCGATTGCCGAAAATGAATATATTCTCTTCGCCAACATGCTCTGCAATTTCCACATTGGCACCATCCCATGTGCCGAATGTCAAAGCGCCGTTCAGCGCAAACTTCATGTTTCCTGTTCCAGAAGCCTCAAACCCCGCAGTCGAGATTTGCTCCGATAAATCGGTCGCCGGAATGATCTTTTCGGCCAACGTCACATTGTAGTTAGGCAAGAAGACCACCCGCACTCGGCCATCCACATCTGGATCAGAATTGACACGCGCTGCAATGTTATTGATCAGCTTAATGATCAGCTTCGCCATGTGGTAAGACGGTGCCGCTTTCGCACCGAAGATGTAGGTGCGCGGCACAATCTTCTGTCCGGGATTGTTCTTGATCGACAGATACTGCGAAATGATGTGCATCGCATTCAGCAACTGTCGTTTGTACATATGAAGACGCTTGATCTGGACATCAAAAATCGAATCTGTATGCACAACAACGCCGGTCGATTCCAAAATGTGCTCGGCCAGCCGATGCTTGTTCTGTTCCCGCACTTTGAAGACGGCCTTTTGAAATGCCGAATCGGTCGCCAAGGACTCCAATTGCTTCAACTCTTCCAGATCGCGCAGCCATCCATCGCCGATTTTATCTGTGATCAATTCAGCCAAACGCGGATTGCATTGGCGCAGCCATCGGCGAGGCGTGATGCCGTTGGTAACGTTCTTGAACTTCTTCGGGAATAAATAGGCAAAGTCCTTCATTACATGCGTCTTCAGCAGATCCGAGTGCATGGCAGACACGCCATTGACTGAATGACTACCGACGACGGCAAGATTCGCCATCCGGACTTGACGCACAGGATTCTCCTCAATTAACGACACTTCACCAATCAGACGCTGGTCGTTGGGGTGATCCAGCTCAACTCTCTGCAAGAATTTCTGATTAATGTCATAGACCAACTCCAAATGCCGCGGCAAGACTCGCCCGAATAGATCCACCGGCCATTTCTCAAGTGCCTCCGGCAAGAGCGTATGGTTTGTGTAGGCACAGCTCTTCGTCGTCAAATCCCACGCTGTGTCCCAGGGTAGATGTTCTTCATCAATAAAGCAGCGCATCAGCTCGACCACCGACAGCGCTGGATGCGTATCATTCAGCTGGATGGCATTCTTGTTGCCAAAATCCAACAGATCCGTGTGATTCTTGCGATAACGCCGGATCATGTCGCGAATGGAACAGGTGACTAGGAAGTATTCCTGCAACAAACGCAGCTCTTTTCCAGCCCCTGTACTATCCGCCGGATACAGAACCTTAGTGACATTCTCAGCCCAGTTCTTCTGGGCCACCGCCCGTTCGTAATCTCCTTCGTTAAATGCATCCAACCGGAATCCGGCAGATGATTGAGCCTGCCAGAGGCGCAGAATATTGGAGGTGTTGACGCCGTACCCAATGATCGGCACATCAAAAGGCACGCCTTCGAACATTTGCCAATCCACCCAGATCGAAGACGGCTTACCATTGGCCGTACGAATCTTTTCTGTCCGGCCGTAAACCAGTACGGGCAGAGTGAATTCGGGGCGCACCATTTCCCACGGGAATGGCAATGTTAACCAGTGATCCGGCGTTTCGTTTTGCCAGCCATCGACGATGTCTTGCTTGAAAATTCCGTATTCAAATCGCAGCCCATACCCGTAGCCCGGTAATTCCAATGCAGCCATCGAATCCAGGTAGCAGGCCGCCAGCCGACCTAAACCACCGTTTCCTAAGCCAGCCTCGACATCCAATCCGAGCAGAGTCGACAGTTCGACGCCCAATTCTTTCAGTGCCTTCCGGCCTTCCTCATAAACTCCAAGCGAGATTAAATTGTTTTCCAGAAACTTGCCCGTCAGGAATTCCATCGATAAGTAATAGACGCGCTTTGCATCCTGATCCACATAGGTTCGCTGCGTCGCGATAAAACGATCTACGCATAGATCCATCACCGCCGAGGAAAAACTGGTCAGCAAATCGAATTCCGTCGCGCTTCGCCAATCTTTCCCACGCGTATATTTCAAATGAAACAGCGTCAATTCCTTGATCTGTTCAGCTGAAACATCCTCAAAATTTTTGTTTGTATATGTCCTAACACTATCCATGAGTACTCATCTCCTCGTTCAAAAAACTATTTGTAAATCATCTAGGGGCGGAGGGTAGATAAAGAAAACCGATTTAGCAAGCGGTATCCGCCCCCCCAAAACTAGGCCCGCTCTCGCCTTGATTCTATGCTGCGATCTTGGGATACTCGCCCCATGACTACTCCATTTCAAGCAATTCATGATCGTCTGGCAGAGGATAATGCACCCAACCTGCTGATTCGGTATTTTCAACGCGCCTATCAGCAGTGGGCAGATGGCATATCCGCCACTCTATCCGGTCGAGATATCGAGCCGGTCGAAACGCTCCCCTCTCTAGATTCTCTATCTAAGCACCGCGCCGCCGGAGAAGCGGCGCTGGGCCAATCCGTCATGATTAAACTAAATGGTGGGCTTGGCACCAGCATGGGACTGAACAAGGCAAAGTCGTTGTTGCAGGTAAAACAAGGTTTTAGTTTTCTTGATATTATTGCCCGCCAAATTCTTCACTTGCGGCAGCAACACCACGTCTCGATTCCCCTGTTGTTTATGAACAGCTTCTCGACGCAAGCAGATACGTTGGCCGCTTTGTCGAACTATCCTGACTTGGCTGCCGAGCAGACCGGCATCCCCTTGGATTTCCTCCAAAATAAGGTCCCCAAGATCGACAGCAAAACCGGCTTGCCTGCTGAATTCCCGGCAAACCCCGAGCTCACTTGGTGTCCTCCAGGCCATGGCGACATCTACATCTGCTTACAAACCTCCGGGATCCTCGACGCGCTTCTCGACCAAGGCTATCGGTATATCTTTGTTTCCAACGCCGACAATTTGGGAGCCGTATTCAGCCCTGAGATCTTGGGCTACATGGCCGCAGAATCGATTCCGTTCCTAATGGAGGCCACTCGACGGACTCCAGCGGACAGAAAAGGAGGGCATTTGGCCCTATCATCCAAGGGCTCGTTCCTATTGCGCGAATCGGCACAATGTCCCGAGGCGGAAACCGCTGACTTCCAGAACATCGACCGTTACAAGTACTTTAATACCAACAATCTCTGGCTACACCTGCCAGCTCTACGAGATTGCCTGAAACAATCTGAGGGGGTTCTCCCTCTGCCAATCATGGTGAATCGGAAAACGGTCGATCCGCGTAATCCTGATTCAACTCCAGTTGTCCAACTGGAAACGGCCATGGGATCCGCCTTGGGCGTCATCCCGGGAGCACGCGCCATTGATGTGCCGCGAACTCGCTTTGCGCCCGTAAAAACCACAGACGACTTGCTGGCTCTCCGTTCCGATTGTTTTGAGATCGATGATGAAGAGCATATTGTGCCAAATCCAGAGCGTCGCACCAGAACGATCGATATTCAGTTGGATCCAACATTCTATAAGCTAATCGATGACTTCGAGGCTCGTTTCTCCGCAGGTCTCCCTTCCCTGCTTGAGTGCGAGCGGCTTTCAGTTAAGGGCGACTGCTATTTTTCTGCCGGCATCCGTTGCGTGGGCGATGTTGTGCTGGAGAACACCTCCGATGCCCCAGTTCAGGTGCCGGCAGATACTGTGCTTACTGGATCCCACTCCTTTTCCTCTGACTCAGCCCAGGCATGAAAATAGCGATTGATATTCAGCCAGCTATCGCTCAGCGAGCGGGCGTGGGCCGGTATACAAAATCATTGGTGGAGCACATTGGCCATTGCAAAGGGGCGGACGATGAAATCCAGCTTTGTTTTTTTGATTTCAAGAAGCAAGGACTTCCTTTTGAGGTGCCGGGCGCCCAATTTCGCCGCACCGGTTGGTGTCCCGGACGCGTTGTCCAAAAATCCTGGAAGATGTTCGATTGGCCACCCTACACTTGGTTCTCCGGGTCAGCCGATGTCTTTCACTTTCCTAATTTTGTTATTCCGCCCACCCCACACGGCAGGAAGCTAGTTACAATTCACGATGTCTCCTTTCTCCGCTTCCCAGAAGCAGCCGAGCCAAAAAACTTGCGATTCCTCAACCAGAAGATTCATCAAACGATAGAGCGGGCAGACCTCATCCTGACTGACTCGATGTTTTCGGCTCAGGAAATGCAAGAACTGTTGCACGTGCCGGCAGATCGGATTCGAGCTATCCATCTTGGATTGGATCCAATGAAAACGCGCCCCGAAGAAGAAGAGATCAGGCGAATGCGCAGCCAATTTGGTCTGAACAAACCCTATTTACTGTTCGTCAGCACCATTGAGCCCCGCAAGAACATCCCTTTCCTGATCGAGAGTTTCGAGCACTTGGAAGAATTCGACGGGGAACTGGTGCTCTGTGGCATGCCCGGATGGAAGTACGAACCCATTCTTGACCGTATCCAGCAATCTTCCCGCGTGAAATCGATTCGATACCTCCAGTATGTGGAAGACAGCTGGATGCCCGCACTGTACGCCGCCGCCGAATGTTTTGTCTTTCCATCCCTCTATGAAGGATTTGGGTTCCCTCCACTGGAAGCGATGCAGCATGGCACACCCGTGCTCTCCTCACGATCGGGATCGCTACCTGAAGTGCTGGGCACTGCCGCCCGATACGCCGAAATCGACGACCCAGCCGTATGGGCCGCAGCCACTTGGGAGATTCTTACAGATACGGAGGAGCAGCAACACCTGCGAACGGCAGGCTTGGCTCATGTACAGAAATTCGACTGGATGCAGACGGCTCGCCAAACGTGGCAAGCCTATTGCGAGGCGGCCTTATGAGAATTTGCATTGATGCCCGCTGGATCCATCCAGAAATCACTGGGATTGGCTCGTATACTCAATCGCTGATTCGTCATTTGGCAACGGTCGATTCCCCCCACACCTTTGTGCTGTTATTCGAAAGTCAAGAGGTTCGCGACCGCACCTTGTCCCATGCCCGCATTGAATCGCATCCACAGTTTGAGTCCCACATCGTACCGTACGGACCTTTCTCATGGCAGTCCCAAATTGACCTGCCCAACCGGCTCCGCGCTCTTCATTTGGACATCTATCACTCCACCAATTTCATGATCCCCTTCCGCGCCTTTCCGAGAAAGAAACGGGGGGCGATGGCCTGCATCGTCACGATTCACGACTTGATCCCCCTACTCTTCCCTGAATTCACGCCCAAAGCATTGAAAACGCGCTTCCACCCCGTGTATCGCCAACTAATGAAGGAAGTCGGGGCACGAGCAGATGCCATCATTACAGTCAGCGAATCGTCACGCCGCGATATCATCAATCACATGGCCATTCCGTCAGATCGCCAAGATCATGTGAAAGCCATTTATGAAGGCGTGTCCTCTGATTATTCGCCAGGAACGCCTCCTGACTCTGCGCGCCGCACTATTTTGTACGTCGGCCGCATGGATCCCTACAAAAACGTGCCTGCCCTGGTGGAGGCCTTCGCCCGTTTGATTCAATCTGGCATGGAAGATGTGCGATTGAAGATTATTGGTCCCAAAGATCCCCGCTATCCACGTGTGGAACAACTGATTGCCGAGTTTAATCTGCAACATCAAGTAGATTGGCCTGGCTACGTATCCGGCGACGACTTGCTCAACGCGTATCGATCCGCCAGCGTTTTCGTTTTACCCTCTCGTTACGAGGGATTCGGCTTGCCGATTCTAGAAGCTATGGCCTGTGGAACCCCCGTGATTTGCAGCAATCGCGCCTCTTTACCAGAAGTCGCTGGCAAAGCGGCATGCTTGATCGACCCAGATGATCCAACTGCTTTGCTCGAGGCCCTGACCCGCGTGTTATCCAACCCAGAACTTGCAGCATCGATGAGTCATCAAGGCATTCGTCAAGCCGCCTGTTTTTCGTGGCAGGATACGGCGACAGCTACCGTACGCTTCTACGAAGAAATCGGATCTATCAAGTAAGCGTTACTTCAAGACCTCCCGCAAATACCGCCCGGTATGTGATGTCGGATGGACGGCGACTTCTTCAGGAGTTCCCGCCACAACCAAGGTGCCGCCGCCGTCGCCTCCTTCCGGGCCCAAATCGATAATGTGATCTGCTGTTTTGATCACATCCAAATTATGTTCGATCACAATCACGGTGTTACCCGCATCCCGGAGCCGACTTAGCACCCCAAGCAGCCGATGGATATCAGCAAAATGTAGCCCGGTCGTCGGCTCATCCAAAAGATAAACCGTCTTGCCCGTATCGCGTCGGCTGAGTTCTGAGGACAATTTCATCCGCTGTGCTTCCCCCCCCGATAAAGTCGTTGCCGATTGCCCCAGTGAGAGGTAACCCAACCCCACATCATCCAAGGTCTGTAGTTTTCGCGCAATGGCGGGAATATGCTGAAAGAATTCCAGCGCTTCTTCAATAGTCATGGCCAAGACATCCGCAATGCTTTTCCCATGATAATGAACCTCCAAGGTCTCTCGATTGTAGCGTTTTCCGCCACACTGTTCACATGTGACATAGACATCTGGCAGGAAATGCATCTCAATCTTCAGGATGCCATCTCCTTTACAGGCTTCGCAACGCCCCCCTTTAACATTGAAACTAAATCGCCCCGGTCCGTAGCCTCGCAATTTCGCTGCGGGCAGTTGTGAAAACAGATCGCGGATGAGAGAAAATGTCCCCGTGTAAGTAGCCGGATTGCTACGCGGAGTCCGGCCTATGGGTGATTGGTCAATCACAATCACCTTATCGACCTTGTCCAGGCCCTTGATAGACGCATGGGCGCCGGGCCGGTCCTTGGACTTATAGAAATGCTGGAACAACGACCGCCGCAAAATATCATCGACCAACGTACTCTTGCCACTCCCCGAAACTCCTGTCACGCAAACCAGCAAGCCCAACGGGAATTTAACATCAACACCTTTGAGATTATTCTCAGCTGCCCCTTTAATCTGTATGTGCCCGTTACGGGCCTTGTGGCGTTTGGCCGGGACTTCAATGGCCAAGGATCCGGTCATGTATTGAGCGGTCAGCGACGTCTTATGCTTCAATAATCCAGGCAGCTCTCCCTCATACACGATTTCGCCGCCATGAACGCCTGCCCCGGGCCCTAAATCGATCACATAATCAGACTCACTAATCGTTTGCTCGTCATGCTCCACAACGACCACGGTATTGCCCAAATCCCGCAAGTTCTGCAATGTCACCAGCAATTTTTCGTTATCTCGTTGATGCAGACCAATACTTGGCTCATCGAGGACATACAAAACCCCCACCAAGCCAGCACCAATCTGCGTCGCCAGACGAATTCGTTGCGCTTCACCGCCCGACAAGGTGCCACTCTCTCGGTCCAAGGACAAATATTCCAGCCCGACATCGCGCAAAAAGGTCAGACGCTCCCGGATTTCTTTGAGAATGTCACGGGCGATCCGTTCTTCTTGCGAAGGCAATTCCAGTTGCTCAAAAAAACGGTGGGCGCGCTTGATGGACATGCGACAGACATCGACGACCGAGGCCTCGCCAACATGACAAGCCAATGCCTCGGGGCGCAGTCTCGCCCCGTCACAGGTCTTACAATGCTGCCGGCTCATGTACCCGTGTAAACGCTGACGCGTGAACTCGCTGTCGGTTTCCTCCAACCGACGCTCCAGATTCGGGATCACTCCTTCAAACGGTTTTTCATAGCGGTGATGCGCCCCACCCCGCCAGAAACCAAACTCGATTTCTTCGTCACCCGATCCATGCAGCAGCACGTCCTGCACATGCGCGGGCAATTTATCAAAAGGAGTGTCCATGCTAACGCCGTAATGCTTCGCAACCGCTCGCAGCAACCCTTTATAGTAAATGATCAATCGCCGTCCGCCCCGTCGCCATGCATGAACCGCACCCGCATCGAGCGACAGAGAGGGATCAGGGATAACCAGCTTTTCGTCAAACACGAGCATCGTACCTAGACCGTGACAGACCGGGCATGCGCCGTACGGACTATTGAACGAAAAATGACGCGGAGTCAGAGTGTCAAAACTCAGACCGCAGGGGATACACGCATTCCGCTCCGAATACAACGTGTCCTGCCAACGATCCTTGCCCTTCTCCGTCACCGCAATCAGGACTCCCTCCGAAGTTTGCAGGGCCGTTTCTACGGAATCCGTCAACCGCGATCGCAAGTTGGCATCCACGGCCAATCGATCAACCACCACATCAATCGTGTGTACCCGCTTTTTATCCAACTTGGGGACATCATCGATTTCATAAAAGGCACCATCGACTCGGACGCGCACATAGCCCTGCTTGCGAATCGTCGCGAACACTTCTTCATGCTCGCCTTTTCGCCCTTGCACCATCGGAGCAAGGATCATCAAGCGGGATTTAGTCGGCAACATCAGTAATTGATCGACAATTTCTTCCGCGCTTTGCCGCGTGATCGGCTTTCCGCATTTCGGGCAGTGAGGCTTCCCGATGTTGGCGTACAGAAGACGTAGGTAATCATGAATTTCGGTCGTCGTTGCCACGATCGAGCGAGGATTCGAGCCAGCTGTACGCTGCTCAATTGAAATCGCCGGTGACAGACCCTCAATGTGATCCACGTCTGGCTTTTGCATCTGGTCCAGGAATTGCCGCGCATACGCGGATAAGCTTTCGACATATTTCCGCTGACCTTCCGCATACAGTGTGTCAAATGCCAAGGAGGACTTACCGGAACCGCTTAGACCCGTGATCGTGGTCAATCGGTTGCGGGGTATATGAACGGAAACATTCTTGAGATTGTGCTCTCGAGCTCCCGACACAATGATCCATTCCGTACTCATGATGGATATCTGTCGGTTAGCCCCTCTCCTCCTGACACAGCGGAGCGTGAGTATTTCCAGACAATGATAGCTGCCACAAGCATCCCCACAGAGAGCAGCTGGCCCTGCGTCAACCAGCCCCAATAAACAATCTCCGGTTCTCGAACAAATTCGACGGCAATTCGGCCCCATGCATAGAAGAAAAGAAAAGCCGCTGATAATAGACCTGGAACCTTCCAAGCTCCAGCTCGACGTAACCAAGCAAGAATCGCGAACAGCAAAAGCCCCTCAACGAATGCGGCATATAACTGCGACGGATGACGCGGCACAATCAATCCTTGTGCAATAAATTCGTGAATCACCTCAACATCATATCGATGGGCGGCCCATGCACCACCGGGAAAGAATTCGGGGCGCTCCGTCGGGAAATAGATAGCCCATGGCACTTCGCTAGATCTGCCATACAGCTCGCCATTCACAAAGTTAGCAAGCCGACCAAAAAAGATTCCTAGCGGACTGGCTGCGCAGATGGCATCGCTGACATGCAACAAGGGGATCTGGCGGGATCTCGCGAACAGAAACATAGCAACGGCCAGTCCAATCATACCGCCATGGCTGGCCATCCCTCCCTGCCAAATCCGCACAACGAGAAAGGGATCCGCCCGCCAACTCGCAAAATCATAAAAAAGTAGAAAGCCCAGCCGCCCGCCGACCATGACACCAACGACACAATAGACAATCAGTGATTGAATATCGTCCGCCGCAACACGGAGCCACCCCTGTTTTGACCAGCGTAACAACAGCCAAAAAGCCGCCGCGAAACCGGCTAAATACGCCAATCCATACCAACGAATAGCCGCTGGCCCCCATAACTCAACCACAACAGGATTGATTAAATGAATCGCATGAGACGTTTCCATGACCGCATCATGAAACAGATGCACCGGTCGGCGCAATGCCAAACAGAGGCAACAATTGGACACGCCGCAGAATCGGCGCGAAGGTCTACGACCGTTCGCGCCCTACAGTTTAGCTGTCAGCGAATGCCTAGTTGTAGGGCGGGAACGGTTGAGTCTTCGAGACCTTCCCGCCGCGCCTAGAAGAGTGCTGGTGGAAACACCTCAAATCAGGCCATCGTCCGGGATCGTCGGGATCGACGTCGGGGACCACTGCCCATTGAGCCATCCATACGCATGCGCTGCTTCGGTTTTCGAGAGATTCGCTGATGTCCTGCAAATCGTCCCCCGCGTGGCTCGGGCCGCGCTTCCGCCCCCTGCGCATCTCGTGCTGTTTGAGAGTGATAGCTGTGTCCAGCGTCCACGGGAATTACTTTGCGGATCGTACGCTCAATGCTTCGCAGCATCTCGCGCTCACGGGCGGCACAAAACGAGATGGCCGTTCCATCCGCGCCGGCACGCGCAGTCCGACCAATCCGATGCACATAGGTTTCTGGTTCTTCGCACAGATCGTAATTGATCACATGAGAGATGCCATCCACATCCAATCCGCGGGAAGCCAAGTCAGTTGCCACCAGCGCTCGCACCTTGCCGACTCGAAAGCCACGCAATGCATCGACTCTGGCTGTTTGCGATTTATTGCCGTGAATCGCTGCAGCGCTGATCTGCCGCGCCATCAGCTTTTTTACAACACGGTCAGCGCCATGCTTTGTTCGGGTAAAGATCAGTACTTTGTCCATGCCCTGTGCTTCGAGCATATCCACAAGCAACGCATCCTTATTTTCTTTGTCCACAAACATCAGTTTTTGGTCGATCCGTTCAACGGTGGGCTGCCCCGGATCAATCGTCACTTGTACGGGATCATGCAATAACTCGCGGGCCAGCGTATCGACCTGCGGTGGCATCGTTGCAGAGAAAAAGAGTGAGTGCTTTTTCTTTGGCAGTTTAGCAATGATTCGACGCACATCCGGAATAAAGCCCATGTCCAACATGCGATCAGCCTCGTCTAAAACAAACGTGCTGACGCGATCAAGAAACAGTTCTCCTTGTGCCATCAAATCAAGTAAGCGGCCCGGTGTTGCCACCACGATGTCCGGTCCCCGTCGCAAGGCGTTGACCTGAGGTTGCTGCCCTACGCCGCCAAAAATCACGACATGCCGCAGGTTCAAATGCTTACCATAGGTCTTGACGCTGTCGCCAATTTGCAGCGCCAGTTCACGCGTCGGCGTCACGATCAGTGCATGCGTGCGGCGGGATGCGGGACGGTTTCGCTCGGCAGCCAGCTTTTGCAAGAGCGGCAGGGTAAAGGCAGCGGTTTTACCGGTTCCCGTCTGGGCACAGCCCAGCAAGTCGCGTCCGGCCACAATTGGCGGAATCGCTTTTTCTTGAATCGGGGTGGGAGTGGTGTACCCGGATGCGGACACAGCACGGCGAATCGGCTCAATCAGAGCCGAGAATACGTTTTCTTCGGTCATTTATTTCTTTCTACAGTCGCCCGGGAATCTACTACTTCTCAACCTTCCGGACGTGTAGGGAAAGAAAAACTCCGCATCATATATGATGGGGAAGCGTGCAAGCTCGTTGCACGATGCGGCGGACAGTGCCTGAACACTGATGTCGAGTCAACCCTTATCTTGACCATGGTTTTTGAACGCCTCTATACTCAACCCATGAAGATAATTCCTCACGGCCTGCTGCGGTTGCTGCTGTATTGCCGGATATTGGCAATCGTATCAGCGATCACGTTCCTCAGCGGGTGCGCAACCTCAGCGATGAAAGGCACTCCGTTTTACACGGGCGAATGGCCCGAACGAAAGGGATTGGTTGAAGATCGAGTCGCCTTGTGGCCCTTGGTCTATTACCGGGAACCCGCCCTCTCTGTGCTTTGGCCCTTTTTCGAGATGACGCCGGATCATCTGGCCGTGCGTCCTGTCTACTCGATGCAGAATCGAAGCTCAGGCGCTCCCATACATCATGCCTTGTGGCCGCTGGGTCGGTTTGACACGCAGACAGGCAATCGCCGCTTCTTCCCGTTTTTCTGGGGTCCTGATCATACGGTCGCGTTCCCGATCTACTGGCACCTCGGCACACCCTTTCAAGAAAAAGGCGGTATTCACTCCGTATTCCCTCTCTATCACTACCGGCGTGCGTCAGACGGGCATGTACTCAAACTGGCCTGGCCACTGGCACGCTTCGAGCGGGGCGAAGACCTATCGCGTAATCGAGTATTTCCTTTGTTCTCAACCGCACGCTGGCCCGATGGGGACAGATGGTTTCGCTCCTTGCCGTACGGTCGGCAATATGATGCCAGACTGGATGAACAGTTGGAATGGCTGTTCCCCTTCTATCTTCTCACGCAAACACCGCATGCGCGCGCCTTCGTTAGCCTGCCCTACAGTCGATTCGTCGAAGATGACTTCCGCGCCACCTACTTGTTGGCAGGTATGTGGGGGCGAAGGGTTGAAGGGGACAACCGTACTCACTGGGTATTTCCCCTCTATGGCTCCTTCGGATCCAGTCAACACTCAACGTTGATTCTACCCTTGTTTTACTCCAACCGGAATCCGGCTCTGGACGAAAGCGAGCTGGCTTTGATCCCCTTGGGGTATTATCGCCGCTCTCCCTCCTCTACCACTTGGTTTACCCTGCTGGGTGGCAGCGTCCGACAGGATGATGGTACCGGTCTAACGATATCGCTTCCCTACACCCGCTGGCATCCGAATGAGGATCGGGACCTGCAGATCATCCCTCCTCTGTTTTCGGCGCGAGATGAGCGAGCGGATCGGACAGACTGGCACATCCCCTGGCCACTGGTCCGCATCAGTGTGGGCCCGGAAGCTCGCTCATCCTATGCCTTGCCGCTTTTCTACCGTAATCCCTCAACGGATACACTAATCACCCCATTCTATCAGCGCGGTGCCGACAGCGATGCCGAAGCAACATGGAATGCCGTGCTGCCCTTATATTATCACCGCCGCGCTCCGGACAGCCGCGCCTGGATTACACCCTTGGGTGCCGTGACGCGTAGTGAATCAGGTCCAGAGCGGACCATTACCCCACTGTATCTGCGCTTTGAAGATTCGCCCGAGAAGGTATGGCATGTCCTCCCCCCGCTACTTTCTTGGCGTCATCGAACTCCGGCACGGGATGATTATCGCGCCTTGCTTGGTCTAATGCGTTTTACAGCTGGCGACGAAGGGGGCGCTTCTCATGTCCTGCCCCTGTATTATCGTAATCCAGCCACCGGCACATGGGCTACGCCATTATGGGCTCGCTGGCAAGGTCATCGCGAGACACCCACCACTCTGTCACCTGCCTATGCAGCCTGGTCCACTCGCAGCGGCACGCGAGTCAACACCATCCCACCCCTGTTGTCATGGCGCAGTGAAGCAATCAGCGGGGCACGCGATCACTGGCTGTTGTTGGCATTGGCCTCCCATAAAGCAGACGCAGAAGGCGACATCGAACGCCAGCATTTGCTCCCCTTCTTCTACCGAAACACTGTAGAGGACACATTGATTTCAGCCGTATACGCCCGCTGGCATCCGGACCGCCGCACCATCCGCTCCATACCACCGCTGCTTTCCTGGACAGCTACCGATCCCCAGAGACAGACTCGGGATGTCCGCGTGGCAGGGGGCCTATATGGCCACACCACACGCATTCATGATCCTCAGGATCGACTCGCTTCGCACCTCTTTCCAATCTGGTCGCACGAGCGCGACTCGCATTTTTGGACACCGCTGGTTGGACGCGACTCCGAAATCGATGGTCGCTATCGGTATTGGCTGACCCCGCTAGTTGGCACCTATCGCAATCAGACCGAAGGGGCCTGGCTGTGGCCTCTGCTCTTTTGGCGACGCGATGCGGACACGGGTCATCACGATACTCGCTTTCTGTTGTGGGGCCGCCACGTTACCACCAGTCAACAGCGCAACAGTTCATTCTTTCCTTTGTGGTCGTCTCAAACCGCGGCCCCGGAGGGAAAAGACGGCCCCAGTGTTGCCGAAAGTTCGGTCCTTTTGCGCCTCTACGACAGCCGCATCGAATCGGGCACCGATCAGGATCCTCATGAATACGTGCGTCGCCGAATACTCTGGCGGGCTTGGCATTATGAGCGACTAAACGGCGATGTCAGTGTTGACAGCTTGCCATTCATCACCTATGACCGCAAAGCTGATGGCTTCAGGAGAATTACATTTCTTTGGCGGTTTTTCCGCTACGAGACCCATCCTGAAAAAGGACGCAAAGTCGATCTGCTATTTCTGCCCGTCCATCGCGAACAGACTACGGAAGGCATTTGAAAGATGACAAAACCACAAGACTCCTACTTTACCCAGCTTGCCAAAACGCTTTGTAGCATTCTGATTTTCGTTGGCACCATCGCCCTGGGTGTTGGCTTTTATCATGTGGTCGACGACTGGCGCACAAATTGGCAGCCTGCGCCAGCCAGAATAACAGGATTCGAACCATTGGAGCGATGGGAGGCCAACACCTACAGTCTCTGTGTCCATATCGAATATACGGTTGATGACACTCACTACTCACGCCGCATCTGCGGCGGGCGGACTAGAAGCAGACACGCGACTCGACAAGAAGCTCGCGAATTGGGGGAGAAAAAATATGGCCACATTTCAAAGATCTGGTTTGACTCCGCCAATCCGCAACGCTCCCGCCTAAGGCAATCGGTTCTCCCGCTCGCGACTGCTGCAGTATTCGGCGGCATGGCGACCATCGGAAGCGGGATCTACGGTCATCGCCGCTTAAGAGGTCAAAGGCAGGGAGAATGAACACTGCATCTAATCCACGCATCCTCATTGAAGCCCGATTGGCGAAGTATCGGCGTGTAAAGGCTCTAGGCATTTTTCTCCTGCTGAGCGGATGTATAATTCTCATCACTATTCCAGTGCGGATCTTCCATCACGCCATTGACGAAATTTCCCAGGGTCTTTCGTATACGGAGCACGTCAACTCGTCACCCGACTCGACTGCAGATCGAGTGAATGAGTATGCCCCAGGTCCTCCCCTAGAACGCGCCGGTAGACGGGCGACACCTGTAGTCATTTTGGGATCGCTCTTGGTTTCGTCGGGATGGTGTATTTGCATCTACGGAACCGGCAGAAGACGTCGCATTGAGGCAGCCGAGCAATCTGTGAAGCGGAACTTAAGAAAGATCACACTTCGATAAGTGTGATCCCCTGCGTATGAGTAAAAAACATCCAACGAATGACGACGAAACCGAAATCCGGTTTCTGGAAGCTATCCGGCGACGATGCCCCGATGACGACCGAGTCTGGCGAGCGCTGGCGGAACTCTATACGCGTGTCGGACGCTTCGAAGAGGGCTTTTATGAAGACAAAAAGCTGGCTGACGCTTTTCCCACCGAGCCTGATGTTTGGTATAATCTGGCCTGTAGCCATGCCCTACTCGGCGAGATTGATGCGGCCTTTGCCGCCTTGCACAAAGCCATAGCATGCGGCTATGGCAACATTGCATGGATGCAGGAAGACGATGACCTCAGCGCGCTTTGGGACGATCCCCGCTTTCAACAATTAGTAAACCACTTCGAAGCCTGAATGCGAGACCATCGACATCTTTTAAAAGAAGCGAACGATCGCTACGAGCGATTGGTCCGCGCAGCTAACGGATTCATCTATTCTGTCACCCTGGATCAAGGCAAGGTCGTCGACGCTCATTATGATGCAGGGTGTGAGAGCGTGACTGGCTACACAGCAGATGATTATGGCCAGGACATCGATTTGTGGCATCGCACGATCCACCCTGACGATCTGGAAGTGGTACTCAATCAAATCAAAAAGTCCACAGCAGCCGATTCAGTCGACAGTATTGAACACCGGATCATCCATCGGGACGGGACAACGCGATGGGTACGAAATACGTCGATCGCGCGCCGTGATCAAGAAGGACGTTTGATTGGATATGAGGGGCTAATTTCCGACATCACGGATATCAAGAAATCAGAAGCGGACCGCGAAGCGTTGATCGCACAATTGCAACAGATGGCCTTGCGAGATTCTTTAACCGGACTAATGAATCGACGAGGCTTTGAGGAAGAGTTCAACCGACTGTGGAGTCTGGCGCTACGCCACTCGTTTTCCCTCGGTCTACTGGTGATTGATCTTGATCACTTTAAGCAGTTGAATGACTCATACGGACACGCAGTCGGAGATCGAGTACTACAAGAGTGTGCTCGTGTGCTTGCTGAAACCGTCCGCGTGTCGGATGCGGTATGTCGCTTTGGTGGTGATGAATTCACCGTCATTCTACCATGGTCTCAAGCAGACGAAACGGGTGGCGTGGCACGCAGAATTCTTACTGCCATCCAAGCCCACAGCTTCTGCAAAGTCGACCATGACTTGCAAATGAGAGCCTCCATCGGCATCGCTTCGCTGACTCCCACACCAAATTTGGTCCCGAGCACATTCCTCGAGAGGACGGACCGAGCACTCTACCTCGCCAAAAAGCGGGGTAGAAATCAGTTTTGCGACTGGACAGAAACCAAGTTGTAAGCAAATCAAATGCACTGCGACTCCAATGGAAATGAAATCAAGAAAGGAGAAACATGCAGAAGTCATTATTACATCTATTGGTTGGAGCGGCGCTTGTCTCAGGTATAATCAGTAGTCATGCGGCACCCACACGAACTCGGCCCAGAACGCCTCGAACACCTCCCCATGTGGACGCGTTCAATGCGGGAACTGAGCGGCTGTTGGACATGGAACTATCTGCTGCGGAGCAGTTATTACGTCGCGCAGTTCGAATGCGTGACAACTTTGCTGAAGCGCACAATAACTTGGCCTTTGTCCTCCGGAAACAAGGGGAAGATCGCTTCGAAGAGGCACTCAACCATTACAACCGGGCCACCGAGCTCGATCCGACTTTGGCCGAGGCGTTCATGTACCGGGGTGTGTTGTATGTACACATGGGAGAAATGGAGCTAGCGCAAAGTGATTTTGAGACATTGCAATCCTTGGATGCCGATCTAGCGGAGGAATTGCAGTGGGTCATCGACCATGGTCATGAGAAGGAGCCGGAGCACTTCTTCGGAGTTGTGCGCGAAGTCGAGTAACCAGACATCTTGGTCCAATCCGGCGCGCTGCGCGCGCCGGATTGCTCCGCTAACTTCATTTGCAGCCTTGCTCGCTGGACGCATACAGCACGCCTATCAGATCAAGGCTTCTTCACCAACATCAAGTAACTCTCAATAAGCAGCTTTCGATGTTCTGGAGAAAAACTCTTGCCTATAATGAGCGGACTGTCTGGCGTGATTATAAACTGCCGCCCATCCTTATAAAACCAGGCTCCGCGCTTCACGCACAAAGAAGTTCTTACAGTTGTCCCACCGTAACGGCATTCGCATTTCAGGCATCGGTTCCCTTTCTGCGTCTTCAAAATAGGTAAGACTTTTCAGTATGTGATATGCATTCAGACGCTCTGGCGGATATTTCTTGGGCAGCCACTCGAAATACTCCGACAGGAAGGGCGGCTGTTGGAGGATGAAATACAAATCAATAAAATCCTTACGACTCCCGCGCCCCGAGATTGCAGCCAGCTTCATCAACGCAATCTCCCGGACATCAGCCACACGAAAAAAGCGATGCGGTGTGCCGGGGAAGATGAATGGATCGCGAACACAGAAAAACGAGAGTTTCGTTTTCGCTGTTAATACGGTGAGCGTATGCGGCTCCTCTTGAAGCGTCTCGTAGGATCCCAATTGCGCGAGCGACACATGAAGTCGTCTTGCATCAAACTCATCCGTACGGAAGAAATCCAAGTCTTCCGAACTGCGATGACCAAAGCGAAAGGCTAGCCCCGTCCCGCCAGCCAGGGTCCAACCCGCGAGTGCATCATCTGAAAGCGCTTCCAGTTGATCCAGCAGCTTCAAACTATGTTGCGGCAATACGCTCTCGTGCATGTTCTCCCTTCCTGCTGAAGCATCTGTTCCCAGAAGTTTCGAGTCTTCGCAGAGCTAAATCTGGCTTCTTGAACCGCTTCTAGAAACGCATCAATCCCGAGGTAGTTTCGCAACATCTGGACATCTTCTAACTGCCCATACTCCACGACGCGCTCCACAACCCAAACGGCATGTTGATCTAGATCTTTGGGAGTCAAAGGATGATCCCAAAACAAGCGTCGCAGTTGAGCGGCGGTCTTGTCGCGACCTCGACAGGATCGAGGTTGCTTTGACCGAGGTTTTAAACAAACATCCAGATCACAATCAAGAGCAGTAGCCAGCCGCCGCAACGTTTGCGTTTCAAACCGATTCCACCCATTCTCGTATCGCGACAAGGTTGCCACAGATGTTCCCGCTCGCCGGGCGACGGCGCTGAGCGAAAGCCCTAAGTTCAAACGTCGTTGCCTCAGTTGTTCCGATATCGGCTTCATATTATTATCATATATGATAACACTATTGAAGTCAATCCACCGCCTTGAGTCGATACCCCACTCCGCGGACGGTTTCGATTGGATCAATCTGGGCGGATTCACGAATTTTTCGTCGCATATTGGTCATGTGCACGTCGATCACGTTGTCAAGCGATGAAAACCGGCCGCCCGCATTCCACACTTCACGCACCAGCATGTCGCGACTGGCAATTTCTCCCTGCAGGGTGACCAGATACGCAAGCACATCAAACTCGCGTGGTGTCAGGTCGAGATTACTTTCACCGATCCGGGCGCGCCGTGTCACGAGATCAATATGCACACCACCCCACTCGGCTGCTTTTTCGCGTGATACTGCGGTGCGACGAATCAAGCTGCGGATCCGAGCCAACAACTCCGCCAACGCAAAAGGCTTCGCTAAGTAATCATCGGCGCCACTATCGAGGCCCTGTACCCGGTCTTCCGTCTCGCCACGCGCAGTCAACATCAATACAGGAACAGAGCGTCCATCAGCTCGCAATTGCTGCAAAATGTCGATGCCATCCCCGTCCGGCAACATCCAATCGAGAAGTATCAAGTCATAGGCCTCTTGAGTGACACTTTGGAAGCCCTCGGCAGCCGTGCGAGCAATCGCAACTTGATACCCTTCTTGACGCAAACCCTGTGCTAACCGAAGAGACAAGGAGGGATCGTCTTCAATCAACAGCAATTTGGCTGTGGATTCGCTCTTTTTCATGATCTCCTGTGGGCGATTGTAGTCAGGCCATCAGGACGCGCCCACCGGGCGCGTATACAGCTGTTCGAGTAAATGAGTCAAAGAATGATTCCTGCGGCTTGTGGAGAGGCGAGGCAAGTGTTCAGTGTTCAGAGTTCAGGAAAGATAACGGGCTATCAGCCTGAACACTGAATTCCTGAACACTTTCAGCGAAGCTGGCTAGTCTCATGCAGCAATCTCCAGCATGGCTGAAGCGATCCCGAGATAGATCAACACACCGGCGATATCAGCAATCGAAGTGACCAGTGGCGCACTGGCTGCAGCCGGATCGAGACCTATTTTACGAAGAATGAATGGCAACGACATGCCGACCATGCTGCCGACAAGCACAATGATTGTCATCGACAAGGCCACCACTTGAGCCACTTCCATTCCCGACCGCCACCAGGCGACTAGAAAGACCGCCAAGGCCATGGAAAGTCCCAGCAGTATGGCGACTTTCATTTCGCGCCAGGCCACTTTGACATAGTCGAGCAGCCGGACTTCACCCAGTGCCATACTACGAATCACCAGCGTAGCCGCTTGGGAACCGGCATTTCCGCCACTGTCAATCAGCAGAGGCAGGAAGAAGACCAAAGCAACTACGGCCTCGATCAGTTCCTCGTAATGGGCAATTCCCGCGCCTGAAAAGATGTTCATGAACACCAAAATGACCAACCAGCTGATGCGACGAGAATACAGCAGCTTCAGAGGTGCCCGCAAGTAATGCATATCGAGCGGCTTGATGCCACCGCCCTTGTGAAAGTCTTCGGTATCTTCTTCAATCGCTACTTCCAAGACATCGTCCGAAGTCACAACCCCCAGCAAAATTCCGTTCGAATCAGTCACCGGCAAGGCCGAGTAATCATGATGTTTCATTGTGTTTACTGCCTCTTCCTGAGGCGCAGTGGCAATCAAGGAGACGAAGTGGCCGTCCATAATGTCTTCAACCGTCTGATCATCACGAGCAACAATGAACCGGCGCAATGGAATGTCATCGATCAACTTTCCAGATGCGTCGGTGATATAAATCATGTTCAGTGTTTCACTGTCTGCTGCCTGCCGTTTAATAGCGGCCATGGCATCGGGCAGGGTCATGTCAGCTCGAACAGCAGCAAAATCAGGTGACATGAGCCGCCCCACGCTATCCTCTGGATAGCCCAGCAGCGTTAACGCTTCCTTGCGATCATCGGGCGAAAGGAAGTTCAGCAACTTCTGCGTTACGGGAGCGGGCAATTCTTCCAGCAAAGCCGTACGATCGTCGGGACTCATGTTGGCCAATACATCACGCGTTTCCTGATCCGTCAGCTCTCCCAGGAGTTGCTCTTGCAACTCATCGTCGAGAAAACTAAACGCATCGGCCGCTTGCTCGCGGCCCAGACAGCGAAACATCAGTACGCGATCTGTTTTGGAGAAATCCGTTAGCATTTCGCTGACAGCATCGGGCGGATACGGGGCCAGAATTTTCCGCAACTCGGACCAATTTCGTTCCACAATCAAACTCTGAATCTGATCGAGTTCTACTTCTTCAATCATGATTTGCTCTCCTCTATTGCTCTACTCAAAGGATCACTGATATCTTCTGCTTCTGCGATTCGCCAACTCAAGCCTCGGACTTTTTTTTCCAGGGCGATGTGTATATCTTCCATAACTTCATCGCGGCGCTCAGCTCCAGCCAACAGGACCTTGATGATCACAGAATCCGCCATTTTCGGATCCGAACTGCTCTCAATTGCCTGCAGGGACAGTTCTGTTGATCCCACCAGCCGCACAATCAAGGATCGCACCTGTGTTTCATCGTCTGCATTGCACTGGGTCGACAAGCGATAGAAGATCGGTTGTTCCGCGCGGTCGCCAGATTTGCGATTGACTGCGTACGCAACAGGCCGCAAGAGGAAATTAATTCCCAACACCGTACTCGCACCCAAAAGCGCAGGCACATGAAAACCGGATCCCGCCAGAACCCCTACACCCGCAGCACACCAGATAGTACTGGCGGTATTGAGCCCATGCACATTCGTGCCGGTCCGCATAATCACTCCAGCTCCTAAAAAGCCAACTCCGGAAGCCACTTGCGCAGCGACTCGGGTAGGACTGGTTTCACCCGTCGTCAAAGCGGCGGCAATCACAAACAACGCCGCACCCACCGCCACCAAAGCGTTGGTTCGTAGTCCAGCATTTCGCTGCCGCCACTGCCGCTCCAAGCCAATGGCCACACCGCAAGCCAGCGCCACAATAATCCGTCCCGCTAATTCAACTGTGGTCAATGCATCCATGGCCTTAAACTACAAGAGAGCGCCATCCGCAGCAAATTTTCATCAACCCATGCGGCGCAACTGTCTTCTGATTCCACGATCAGGCGCTGTCCGCGTTCCCCTGCCAGCGGAGTTAGCCATTCAACAACAGTACTGACAAACTCCGTCACATCGGCCTGTCGAGCATCCACCGGAATCCGCCCGCTTTCGGCACGGGCCAAGATCAATAAACGATCTACCAAACTTCGAGCCCGTTCCGCTTCTTCCAACATTGCCCCGATGGCATCATGCGACGGAGTATCGCTCATATCCAGCGTCCGCAAAGCGCTCTCGCCAGTCAGACGCAACGCCGCAAGCGGGGTTCGCAATTCATGAGCCGCATTGGCAGTGAAATCACGCTGAGCCGTAAATACCTGTTCCATAAGGGACATCGCATCGGTCCATGCGGAATCCA
>SLBD01000117.1 GCA_007126515.1 Kiritimatiellia bacterium | reverse complement strand
TGATTCACTTTCACCAGAATGGAGTTGCCCACGCCCATGTCGATGCCCTTCTTGAGGAACTTCGTGTTGGTTACAAAGAAGTCGTCGCCGACCAACTGACAGCGATCACCCAAGGCCTCGGTAAGTAGTTTCCAGCCTTTCCAATCGCTTTCGTCGAGACCGTCTTCGATGCTGATAATCGGATATTTATCTAGCCAATCCGCATAGTACTCAACCATCTGCGCTGCGGAACGCTTCGACTTATCGCTCTTTTTGAAGACGTATTTCTTTTTCGCTTTGTCATAGAATTCGGAGGCTGCTGCATCCAAGGCGATAAACACATCCTTGCCGGGCTCGTAGCCCGCTTTTTCAATCGCTTCGATGATCACATCCAAGGCTTGCTGATTGCTGGACAGATTCGGTGCGAATCCACCTTCGTCCCCAACCGCAGTGCTCAGACCCAGCTTATGCAACACAGCTTTCAACGCATGAAAGACTTCGCCGCCCATCCGCAGGCCTTCCGAAAAGCTCTTGGCTCCTTTAGGTATAATCATGAATTCTTGAATATCGACCGGGGCATCCGAGTGCGCACCCCCATTCAAGATGTTCATCATCGGCACGGGCAGACACTTGGCGTTCACACCGCCCAAGTAACGGAACAAGGGCAATTCAAGATCCGCTGCCGCAGCGTGAGCGACTGCCATCGAAACGCCCAGCATGGCATTCGCACCCAGCTTGCTCTTCGTGGCGGTTCCGTCCAGCTTTAATAGAGCATTGTCAACCGCAGTTTGGTCCAATGCATCGTACCCGTCCAACGCGTTGGCAATCGTGGTGTTGATGTTCTTGACGGCCTTGCGAACGCCTTTGCCTAAGTAGCGTTTTTTATCGCCATCTCGCAGCTCGAGCGCTTCATTTTCACCCGTCGAGGCACCCGAGGGCACCGCAGCGCGTCCCACTGCCCCACTGAACAACGTTACTTCGACTTCGACTGTCGGGTTGCCCCGGGAATCGATGATCTCGCGACCGATAATATCAATAATTTCAGACATACTATTCTCCTTGATGGTTACTGTGACCGAAAAAACCTGAGGCCGAACGATAAACAAGAGCGCGTCGGCTTGCAATAGCAATATTCTGCGGAAATCCCTTGAAACAGCGGCCTCTCAGTGAGATAGTTGCAGGTTATGAAAACAACAAAAACATTATCTCCCGTCTTTTCTCCCCGAGGCATGCCCCGGCGCGATTTTCTTCGCATGATTGCAGGTGCATCTGCTTTTGCTTCTTTGCCCTTGCCCTTGCAAGCCATGAAGTCGAATCTCCGCACAGTATCGATTCTGCACACGACCGACTTGCACGGCCATATCCTGCCCACATGGACATACGAAGGTATTCCCGACGTGGGCGGAGTTGCCCGCTGTGCAACACAAATCCATCTCTGGCGACGCCAGAATCCATATTCATTGCTGATCGATGCAGGCGATGTCTACCAAGGGACACAAGTCGGTCTCAGCACCCGTGGCCAAGTCATGATGGATGTCTTTAATCATCTCAATTACGATGCCTGGGTGATTGGCAATCACGAATTTGACTGGGGCATGGATGCGGTCAATGCTGTTTTGACCACCTCTGAAATGCCAGCCTTGAGTGCCAACAGTTTATTGGAAGGAAAGCCCGCAGGGACGTTGAGCGATTCGGATAATCCATTATCTCGAGTCGCATCTCACATCATCAAAGAAGTTGGAGGCTTCAAAGTCGCCGTGATTGGCGTGACCACTCCAGGTATGCCGTATTGGTTCATGGAAGATTTTTTTGCTGGTTTTGAATTTCTCGATCCGATCGAACCCGTCCGGAAATCTATTGAAATTGCGCGGGCTGTAGGCGTCGACGCCATCGTACTGGCCGGACATATGGGGCTGCGTCGGGGCGGCGACGACTTTGCCAATCGCACCGTTAGCTTGATGCAGGAATACCCCGAAGTGGTCGCATTTATCGGAGGGCACACCCATCAAGACGTCCCCAACCGTTCGGTGCACGGCATGCCCTTTACTCAGGCCAACTATCATGGCATTCATGCGGGTCGACTCGACCTCACTTTTGATTTGGACACGCGCAAGATTGTTTCTGTGCAACCCATGACCTCATATATGGATTCTCGATTTGCCATCGATCCAGCCATTCTGTCGTTAACCGCCAAGGACCTCGCAGAAGCCGATGCCATTACCGCGACCCCCGTTGGAACGCTCGGTAAAACCTTGTCGATCGACACAGGCATTGCGAGCCCCAGCGAGGTAGAGGAATTGATTGCTGCTTCACTTTATGAAGGAATGGCCGCTCGCGGTGTTGAAGTTCATGGTGTCATCCATGGGCTCATCTTCCCGGATGGCGATTTCGAAGCAGGCGACAAGACGATTGGCGATCTCTGGTCAATCATGCCCTACGAGAACCAAGTCGTCACCGCCCAGTTAAATCGAGATGAGATCCTCACGATCTTGCGCGAAGTCTATACGGACTGGAGTCGGCGCAATATCATGGGCATGTTCGTCGATGCCTCTGGGCGAGGTCAAAACTTGGAAATCCACGAAATCTTCGACCGATTTGGACAGCCTCTGCTTCCCGATCGACGCTATACCATTGCCTTCAACTCATATGATGCCGCATCGGGTGGCGGTCGGTATCAGACTCTGCGGGACATTATTCGTCAGCCAGATAGCCGCATGAAAGTCCATTCCTTACAAACACGTGATGCACTAATTGACTATTTCACCGCCCGCGATGTCGTCTGGCCCGTGGCGCGCTTCGAGCCAATTCCGAAACGGCGCACCCAGGCAGCCTGAAGAAGCGAAACGAGGCCGAGCAGTTAAGTCTGCGGCGCGAAGGTCCAGCAGGCGCGGGACCATTCGCGCCCTACAATTCCAGCTTCTCTCACGATTTGTTGTAGGGCGGGAATGGTTGAGTCTTCGAGACCTTCCCGCCGCCTTAACACGTCACCCGCTTACAACAGGTCATTTTGAGCGAAGACGAGATCTCATCAGGCGTACCGTCGAATCACCGCTTTGACCACGCCCCCGACAACTAATGATTGCTGCGGAACAATGGGTTGATACGCGCTGTTGGCTGGTTCCAATTGTACGCGCCGCCCTTGCTTGCGAAAATACTTGATCGTCCATTCGCCATCTACTTGCGCCACCACGATATCTCCGTTTCGCGTCATCCCACCCCGTTCCACCAGGACGATATCACCAGGATGAATGCCCGCCTCGATCATCGAATCGCCGCTGACAGTCAACATGTAGGTTGCTTCCGGACGACGGACAAGGAATTCGTCTAGGCTCATCACATCGACTAATTCTTCTTCCGCAGGCGAAGGAAAGCCCGCCTGCACCGTGCCCAGCAACCGGATGGAGCCGGTCAAGCGGCCTGTGGGCCGCAGCTTGCCACCCTCTCCGCGACGGACATACCCGGCATCCTCCAATTTGCGGACAAAACGGAAAACCGAATTTTTGGATCGATAATCAAACAGCTCCTGCATTTCGCGATAGGCAGGCATGCGCTTTTCCGCAGCGCAAAACGCCCGCAGCTTCCGGATCCGCTCCTGAACAGGTTGAGTACGTGGCATAATCATGGCTCCACACAGTACGTGAACGATCGTTCACCTACAAGCCAAAAGAAGAATTTGCTTGGCGACGAATGGCATCCGACTTGCACGCTTCCGCCGTCTGCCCTACTCTTTGCCCAACAAATTACTTCCAAAAGGCTATTATGACTGAATCATCCTCTTCAACATTACCTTCCGGCACTCGACTCCGATCACAAGTTCCCCCACAAGATTGCTGGGATTTAAGCAAACTATTTCCCTCCGATGCGGAATGGGAAACAGGGCTGACTGAATTTGAATCGCAGGCCGGACGGATTTTGGGATTCAAGGGAACGTTGCAAGAAAGCGCCACGCGCTTGAGAGCCGCATTGGACTTTATCCACGAGATCGGCCAGCTCTCGGAGCGACTAGCCTACTACGCCCACTTGCGTGTCGCGGAAGACGTTGGCAACAGCGCCAGTCAACGTCGAATGGCCCGCTATCAAAACATCGCAACTCACTTTGCGGGTCAAAGCAGCTTCTTCGCCCCCGAAATCCAAGCCATTCCCGATGCCGTGATCTCGGAGTGGATGCAAGCCGCCGAATTGGAACCCTACCAAATCTATTTACACAAACTCCTGCGCTACAAACCGCATATCCTGACGGAACCGGAAGAACGCTTGCTGGCCCTACAGTCAGAATTCAGCCAAACCGCTCGCCGCGGATTTGATGCCTTGACCGATGTCGACATGGAATTTGGCGAAATCGAAACGCCGACCGGCCCACGCCCCCTCACCCATGCCTCCTACGCCTTCTTCATTCAGCAGCCCGACCGCGCCGTTCGCCAACAGGCCTACACACAGTATTTGCAGGAATTCCATGCCCACCGGCACACCCTCGCCGCTTTGTATAACGGCAGCGTTCAACGCGATGTCTATGAAGCCCGCGTTCGCAATTATCCGTCAAGCATAGCAGCTCATCTTTTCGATGACGATGTGCCGCTCGAGCTTTATGACCAATTAATTGCCACCGTGCACGAATTCCTGCCCGCCCTGCACCGCTACTACGATCTCCGCCGCCGAGCCCTGAAATTGGATACCCTGCGCCTTTACGACACTCGCGTCCCGCTGGTCTCAGGAATTGAAACTCATATCCCCTATGACGACGCCGTCGACCAAGTGGTTGCGTCGCTCGACCTGCTGGGGGACGAATACGTTGACACGCTAGCGGACGGACTGCGATCTGGCTGGGTCGACCGCTATGAAAACAAAGGCAAACGCTCCGGAGCCTTCTCGGCGGGTTCGTATCATGGCGATCCGTACATCCTGATGAACTACAAGGAAGAAGTCCTCAACGACCTATTCACGCTGACCCACGAGGCCGGTCACTCGATGCACTCCTGGTACAGCATCCGCCATCAGCCATTCCAGCACTACAACTACACGATCTTCGTCGCCGAAGTCGCCTCAACCTTTAACGAGATGTGTCTGGCCGATTATTTGAAGCAGACGACGGATGATCCCGCCATGCGCACATACTTGACCAACAAACAAGTCGATGACGTGTTGGCCACCCTGTTCCGCCAGACCATGTTCGCCGAATTCGAACAGCGCACCCATGCCATGGTCGAGCAGAACGAACCGTTGACGGTTGATTCTCTCACGGAAGTCTACTCGCAGTTGCTAGCGACCTATTTCGGACCCGCCGTGCCGCTCGAAGAGTACAGCGCGCTGGAAGGACTTCGCGTGCCGCACTTCTATTCCGCCTTTTACGTCTACAAATACGCCACCGGCCTGGCTGCCTCGATGGCGCTGCACGAACAAGTGCGTCAAGGCGGAGCCGCCGAGCGGGAGCGGTACTTGAATTTCCTCAAATCGGGCGGCAGCCAGTTTCCTTTGGAACAACTGCGCGATGCCGGTGTCGACTTGACATCCCCGGAACCCGTGCGCACAGCCTTGAATCGCTTTGCCGCCTGGGTGGACGAACTGGAGACGCTACTGGCTCTATGAAGCCTGAGGCCTCAGACAGTCTGCGAATCTTTCCGGAGGACATCCTCCATCCGATCGATTTGGATGCCTGCTTCGGCGAAACGCGGCCCCTGGAAGTGGATTTGGGCTGCGGCAAAGGCCGTTTCCTGCTCACGCATGCGACGGATCAGCCGGACACCCATTTCCTCGGCATCGACCGGATGTTGAGGCGCATCCGCAAAATCGACCGCAAAGCCGTCCGGGCAAAGCTACACAATATTCGCCTGCTGCGCATGGAGGCGTATTACGCCGTCACGTATCTGCTGCCACCCTGCAGTGTATCGACTTACTACATCTTATTCCCGGATCCTTGGCCCAAGAAAAAGCATCACGATCACCGCCTCTTCAACCCCACCTTCCTGGAAGCCTTGATCCGCACATTGATCCCGGGCGGAAAATTGCATGTCGCTACCGATCACTTACCCTACTTCGAGGAGATTCAACAGATCCTGCACGCCTGCCCCGACTTCACTCACATTGAACCGTGGGAACCCCTGTCCCATGAGCGAACCGATTTCGAACTGCTCTTCCTGGAGTCAAAACCAATTGGCCGCGCCAGCTATCAACGGAAATGATGCAACCATGATGGGCAATCATTGCAATGGGGCGAGCCGACATGGGCAAGAATGCCCATGTTCCCAGCAATGGATTACGGGCATTCCTGCTCGTTACGGAGCAAGGACATTCCTGTTCTTGCTAAATTTGCTAATCCGAACCATGGATATTCCTGCGCGCGAAAAATGTATTGCCTTCATCGGCGGGCTGGGACAGCCCGCCCTACCGAAGAAGCCACTCTGTTGCGTTCTCTTCATCCTGTTCGCGGCACTTTGGTTCGCGCCGAATAGTGAGGCGGGTTGGCTTGAAGCGACGACCTGCCCCGCCACGGGCGAACCGATGACGATCATCCATGTACGCGTCTTCGATCTGCCCGATCCCAGCCGCACCGACACCGCCACTCGCGCCGAAGTGGCAGCCATCCGCCATTTTGTCTCGCGCTTTCCTGCGCTATTCATGGAGCGACATCGTGATCGATATCAAGCCCATCCTGAACGATACGGGAATTACAACTGGGATCGCGTCGCCATCCAATTGCATCGTTTCTCCGGCATTCAAGTCCCCGGCGTGGAATCGGATTTGCTGGCCATTGCCGGCGGCGTCGCGCCCGACATCCTCTATGTCAATTTCCGCAAATCCGACACCTACATTCGCCAGGGATTTCTGCATCCCCTCGATCGACCGGAAGACAATTATCTGCTCGATATGACACCCGAAGAACTGGACTTCCGCGTCCACGAAAAGATTTGGCCCGTCATCCGGCGCCCCGGCCCCGATGGCCAAGTGCAGACGTGGGCCCTGCCCTACGGCGGTGCCTTGGGACGCGTCCTGCTGTATCGCAAAGATATATTCGACGCTGCTGGCATCGATTACCCCACCGCTGAATGGAACTGGGACGACCTCTATCATGCCGCCCGCGCCCTGACCGATCCAGCCACTGGCCGCTATGGACTCGCCCTCGGCACCGGACGGCATCAATCCTGGTTTTGGATCACCTTTCTTTGGTCGGCGGGCGGCGAAGTAATGATTCAGGAAGAGGATTCCGACGAATGGCTAATCGCCTTCGATTCCCACGAGGCCGCAGTGGCGCTCGACTTTTATACACGGATTAGCACTCAGCCGTGGATCGATCACACCGGTCAACGCCGCTACGGCTTTGTCCACAAAGATGCGGGCGAACGATCCTTGAAATGGGAGCGCGGCGAAATCGGCATGATGTTTGCCTACATCGACGAAAACCTCTTCGCCACCATCAATCCTGACATCACCGGGATGGCCCCCGTTCCGCTCGGGCCAACCGGCCTGCGCGGAGCCGAACTCAACAGCCGAATGATGGGTTTGTTCTCCCAAATCAAGAATCCCGTCGTCCGCGACGCCGCCTGGGAATTCATTCGCTTCCGCGACAACGAAGAATCGATGGAAGTCTATACCCGCGTCATGGTCGAAGGCGGCTTGGGCCAGTTTATTAACCCGCGGCTGTTGGAACGCTTCGGCTATGCCGATGTCATCCGCCTGGCCCCACGCGGCTGGGCCGACACGTTTGAGATAGCCATCGCCACCGGCAAACCCGAGCCGTTTGGACGCCATAGCAACATAGCCTATAACTTTATGGATCGCCCCATCGAACGAGCCGAACGCATGGCCCTGCGGGGCGAATTGCCGGAAGACGAGGACGAGCGACTGGCTGTTCTCGAAGCCCTGCTTCACGACGCGGCCCAGCGGGCTCGCGAACACATGCTCGGCGTTGTTCCGCCGCGCCAACTATTCCAACGCCGCCTCAGCGCCTTGATTGTGTTGCTCAGCATCCTCGTCGTTTTCAGTTATGTCTTTAGTCGCATCGTGCGAACTTTCACCCCCGCAGACGTCATTGCCCGCCCGGCAAGAACCGCCTCCTGGCAACTGAGCAAATATGCCCCTGCCTATGTCATTCTACTGCCCGCAGTGTTGACCATCCTGGTTTGGCAATACATCCCCTTGATGCGCGGCTCCATCATGGCCTTTCAAGACTACCGGCTACTGGGCGGTTCACAATGGATCTGGCTCGACAATTTTGGCGCTGTGCTTTGGGATTCCGCCTGGTGGTTGTCCGTTTGGAACGCCATCCGCTACAGCTTACTGGTCATCGGCCTCACCTTTCTGCCGCCCATTCTTCTCGCCATCTTGCTTCAGGAAGTGCCGCGCGGAAAAATCTTCTTCCGGACCGTGTTCTATTTGCCCGCCGTCATCACCGGCCTGGTTGTCATCATTCTCTGGAAAATGTTTTACGATCCCAGTGAACGCGGCGTATTGAATGCCGTTCTCCTGCAAATTCCCGCCATCGTGTTTCTTGGCATTGGCGGGTTGCTCTTCTGGATTGCCTTCTCCTTCTATCAGCGCCTGCGCTTTCACGGCAGCCGCCTGGGTGCTCTGCTCTTTCTGATCGGCGGCAGCCTTGTACTTTATACCTGCGTGATGCTGGCTCGCCCCATACTCTTTGCTGAAGGCGTGTCGGTTTGGCAGCGCATCTTTGGGACCTTACCAGAGCCCTTTCGCTGGCTGATCGACCCTGAAGTCGCCATGTTGGCCTGTGTCTTGCCGCTTGTCTGGGCTGGGATGGGCCCCGGCTGCCTGATTTATCTCGCCGCCTTGAAAGGCATTCCCGACGACTTCTACGAAGCCGCCGACATGGACGGCGCCACTTTTATCGACAAAATCCTCTTCATCATCTTTCCGATGTTGAAGCCCTTGATCATCATCAACTTTGTCGGGGTCTTCATTTCCTCCTGGTACGGCGCCACCGACAACATCCTCGCCATGACCGGTGGCGGCGCGAATACAGAGGTCGCCGGGCTGCACATCTTCTACAAGGCCTTCATTTATCTCCAGTTTGGCCCCGCCACCGCCATGGCGTGGTTGCTGGGTCTCATGCTGATTGGCTTCACCGTCTACCAGCTCCGCATTCTCTCCAGAATCGAATTCCGCACCACCGGCGGCGACGGGCAGAGTAAATAGCGGCTCGAGATTCGCTTGTTTTTTCGGAATGGCTCCTCAGCGGCTCTGCGTGAGATCTCTTCCTATTCACACACTGTATCAGCCACCGGATTCAACCACGGATTACGAGGATAACACGGATCGCGTATGAAAATCATCCGTGTCATCCGTGATATCCGTGGTTAAGAAATGAAATAATTTACCACAGAGCCCACTGAGGCACAGAGGATTAGGCAACACCGCCCACATACAGGCCCCAGGCAATCCCGCCAGTTCGCAGTGTCCAAAAGATCGTCCGCATCCAGTTCGACATCACC
>SLBD01000153.1 GCA_007126515.1 Kiritimatiellia bacterium | reverse complement strand
TCCTCGTCGACGTTGGCGTCGCGGGGCTCCACCGGGTCCTCGAAGTTGCCGACGTTCTGGGAGCGGCTCAGGTCGTCATCGTGATCGCAGGTATGGAGGCGGCGTTGGCCACTGTGGTGGCTGGCTTGCTCTGCTTTGTCTTGCTGCTTGCTGTTTTCATATTGCTCCTTTAACGTGCTTATATGCACATGTAAGAGTATGCGCGATTGGCAACAGATTGGCAACACCTTTTTATTTGCGCGAATATGCTAATGTTTTGACTAGTGCTCGGTGGTCTCATAATCCTTTGGTCGTCGGTTCAAGTCCGACCGGGCCCACCACCCAGTCACAGGAGCTGATAGCTGGTGACTTCTGCGAAACCGGATGACATGGAGGCTCGGATTTCTCCGTTTGCATCTCGCGTAAAGAAGATGGCTTCGATGTCGTCTTGTATTTCGATCCATTGACGGCCTTCTTCGTACCCCATCACGATCAGTGCGGTGGCTACGGCATCGGCGACCATGCAGGTTTCCGCCCACACATTGACAGCGATCAGGTTGTGTTGGACGGGCACCCCACTGCGCGGATCGATGATATGAGAAATCGTGCTTCCATCTGGCAATTCAACCAACTGCCGATATTCGCCTGATCCAGCCAAAGCGCCGCCGCTGATATGAGCAATGCCATGCATGTTTTCCCCAGGCAAACTATCGGGGATGGGCATTTCGACGCCAATTCGCCATGCCGCACCGACCGGATTCACCCCAAACGCCACCACATCGCCACCGATTTCCACAAAGATGTTCTCCGCGCCCGCCTCTTGAAGCAATGCGGCCACTCCGTCGACAGCGTGCCCTTTAGCAATGGCATTCAGATTCAATTGAATATATCCAGCCGTTTTGCGAATGGCTGACTCCGCCTCCAAGACCTCGATTTGGTCAAAGCCTGTTATTGCCAGCGCATGTTCGATGGCTGTGGGCGAGGGGGGCAGATCTACTTCTTTCGCACCAAACCCCCATAATGTGATCAACGGATCCAGTGTTGGATCAAAAGCACCCCCCGTGCGTCCTGCCCATTCTAGCGCAGTTTGAGTTACGGTGAGAAATTCAGCGGAGACTGCGAAAGGTTCAGTCGAATCGAATGCGTTAAACCGACTGATTTCGCTGTCGGCCATATACGTAGACATTTGCTGATTAATTCCATCTAGATACTCGGTGATCCGTCGCCGCTGTTCAGCGAGGTCCTGATCGGGTAGATCCCAATCGACGACCGAAATGGCGTAGTAGGTGCCCATGGTCTGACCCGTCCAACGGATCAGGTTGTCCTCGGCCTCATAGCGTCCGGTATGATAGCGAATCCAATGAAACGCAATCAGAGCAACGATGACCGATCCAACAAAGAGAGTTTTACCGGGATGAAACTCCCGTGGGGCAATCACTGGCATCGCTTACCCAAACTCGTCGTAGGCAATCATTTCCTGCTCAACGCCAAGATCGAACAGCATCTTGTTCACTGCAGCGATCATGGGGGGGGGCCGCACAGATAGTATTCGATCTCGGTCGGATCCTCGTGCTGCTTGAGGTATTCTTCAACTACCGTGTGGATGAATCCAGTGGGGCCATCCCAGTTATCTTCCGGTTGTGGCTCACTCAAGGCAACGTTGAAGGAGAAGTTTGGAAACTCCTTTTTAATCATCTCAAAGTCTTCCATGTAGAATAGCTCTCGGCGGGATCGACCGCCATACCAGAAGCTAACTTTGCGATCGGTGCGCTGGGTTTGGAATAGATCAAAGATATGACTGCGCATGGGAGCCATTCCGGCGCCCCCGCCGATGTAAACCATTTCGCGCTTCGTATCCTTGGCGAAGAATTCACCAAACGGCCCACTGATCCAAACTTTGTCGCCGGGCTTCAAGTTGAAGATATAGGAAGAAGCAATACCAGGCGGAACATCCGGCATGTTGGGGGGTGGCGTGGCGATGCGCACATTTAACATGACCATGTTGCCTTCGGCAGGATGATTGGCCATCGAATAAGCGCGGAAACAAGGTTCCTCGTTCTCGACTTTGTAATCCCACAGACGATAGGAATCCCAAGCATCTCGATATTCTTCTTCGATCTCGAAATCCTTAAAGCTGACGGAATACTTTGGAATATCGATTTGAATGTAGCCGCCCGCACGGAAATCGAGATTCACGCCTTTGGGCAGATCAACAATGAATTCTTTGATGAAAGTGGCAACGTTCTGATTGGAGCGGACCGTACCTTCGAATTTCTTGATCTCAAGGATTTCGTCCGGGACCGTAATCTTCATGTCCTTCTTGACCTTGACTTGGCAGGCGAGCCGCATTCCCTCACGCGCTTCCTGCTTGTTGATGTGTCCCGTCTCCGTGGGCAGAATACTGCCGCCGCCGTCCAAGACTTTGCACTTGCACATGGCGCACGTACCCCCGCCACCGCATGCCGAAGGCAGGTACACCTTGTCATTGGCCAATATATTCAAGAGGGTGGTGCCCGGCGATACCGTCAAGCGTTTGGATCCTTCGTTGATGTCAATGGTGACTTCACCCACGGGGGCCAACCGTTTAGAGGCAACGACCAGACCGACAATCAAAAACATGATGATGCCAGTAAAAATGGCTGCGCTGCTAATCACGTAGGTCAGTATTTCCATCAGTCACCTCTAGTTGTTATAAAGAAATTCCCGAAAATGCGGCAAACACCAAGGACATCAAACCCGTCAGAATCATGGTCATTCCCAATCCTTGCAGTCCTTCGGGAATCCGCGAATATCGTATCTTCTTACGTATACCCGATAATGCGACAATTGCCAGGGCGAATCCGCCTCCTGCAGAAATTCCGTAAACGCTGGTCTCTAAAAACGTGTAATCACGCTCGACCATGAAAAGCGAGCCGCCCAAAATGGAGCAATTGACGGTGATCAACGGCAGAAAAATTCCAAGCGAGGTGTAGAGACGTGGGAAATATTTATCGAGAACCATTTCGACCAGTTGCACCGTTGAAGCGATTACAGCGATGAAGCAGATCAAATTAAGAAAGCTCAGATCCAGACCCGCGAGCGTCTCGATGCCTGTCCATGACATAGCTCCGGGTCGCAAAAAGAATTCTTTTACCAACCAATTGAACGGCGCAGTAATGCCTAGAACGAACATGACTGCGAGCCCTAGTCCCGTTGCCGTCTCGATCTTCTTGGAACAGGCCAGGAATGAGCACATGCCGAGGAAGTAGGCAAGAACGATATTGTTAATAAAGATAGTTTCTACTGCTAAACTGATGTAATCCATCTCGATCTCCTTCGATGATCAATTGAGACGACGGTTAATCATCCTTGAAATTGCGCGTTACGGTCCGTTGAATCCAAATGATCACGCCTAAAATGAGAAAGGCTCCGGGAGGCAGAACGGCGACACCCAGACTGACGAAGTTTTCGCCAAACAGGTCTATGCCATACCATGATCCTGATCCAAGAATCTCCCGCGCAGAAGCGACGAGTAAAAGAATGGCGCTGTAGCCAAGACCGTTGCCCAGCCCGTCCATGAATGATTTTCCCGGCGGATTCTGAATGGCAAAGGCCTCGGCTCGGCCCATGACAATGCAGTTGGTGATGATCAGCCCAACAAAAATACTAAGCTGCCGACTCAGTTCGAAGAAAAAGGCGCGCAGGACTTGGTCCACCACAATCACCAATGACGCAATCACAGAGACTTCAACAATCATCCGGATCCGACTGGGAATGTGATTCCGCATCAGCGAAATCAGCAGATTGGAACAGCTCACAACGACCGTCAAGGCGATCGACATCACCAGCGCCGTCTCGACTTGAACAGTGACTGCTAGGGCGGAACAAATGCCCAACACTTGAATGGTGATGGGATTGTTATCTGAGAGGGGGTCGGTAACAATTTTGTGGGTTGCAGTGGCCATAGAATATACCCTTTGTACGCGGTAATTAGATGTTCATTGAGACCATCAATGACTCAGGACCTGCTTCACGGATCCGTTCAAAAAATGAGTTATAGGTTTTGAAGTCCTCGGAAATGAATTCGGCAACAGCTCGTCCCGTCATAGTGGCCCCGCTAATCCCATCCACTGCATGCGGGTTGCCATCGGGGTAGCGACCTGACACGCCCCCTTGGATGACCTGAAACTGAACAGGTTCTCCATCCGCCATCATGCGTTGTCCAACAAATTGACTTTGAAACCATTCCCGCTCGATTTCGCCACCGAGTCCCGGAGTCTCTCCGTGGCGGTAGAAGGTGATTCCGGCAATGGTATTGAGATCAGACTCGAGCGCCAGAAATCCGTAAATGGGCGCCCACAAGCCAGGACCGGATGTGGGGAAGGCAAACCGAACAGGTCGGCCGTCTTCTTCCCAAAAGAAAAGGGGACGTTGGCGCCGGTCTTGAAGAGCTTGCTGACTGACTTGATCAGCAGGCACTTTTTCTCCTGTGTCCACATCAAAAAAGATCTCACGAATGTTGCTGGTAAAGATAGATTCGACCACTTCTCCCGATAGTCGTCGCCCTGTGTCGGGATCACGAATCTCTTGTCCGAACGCAAGCAGCACGTTTCTCTTTCGGTCAAGCTCACTCTCTCGCTCCTGACGGTCGCGCAGACCCGCTGCCACAGCGGACAAAATAATGCTACAGGACAAACAAATGGTGAGTGCAAATCGAATCAGTTGACGATCAGCTTGCTGCATAGCTTAATCTCCTGGCTTGAATGTCCGTTTGGCGTTTCCGCACATGAGCTTGAACGACATAATGATCAATCAAGGGTGACATTACGTTCATAAACAAGATCGCCAGTAGCGTCCCTTCCGTGAAGGCTGGATTGGCAATCCGATGCGTGAGTACGAGCAAACCGAGGCTAACGCCGTAAATCCATTTTCCTGGCGTAGATGCCGCCGATGAAACGGGGTCGGTGGCCATGTAGACGACTCCCCAAACAAACGAGCCCATCACCAGATGGTAATAAAAGGGCAGTTGCAGATAGGGGGTGGAATGCGCCTCAGGGATCAAATTCAGAAGTGCGGCAACACCTAACATGGTACCGATCGCCGACACCATGATACGCCAGGACGCCACGCCCGTGCCAATCAAAATAATCGCGCCGATGATCGAGAAGAACACAGATGTCTCCGCAATGCTGCCTCCCATGAAGCCCCAAAACATCGGGGCCCATGTAAACCCTTCGGCATGAAGTGCCTCTACAACTGAACCCTCTGTTATGGCACCCGCAATGGAAAGGGATGTTCCGCCCGTCCAGCCATCGATGACATTCGTGGAGTCCACGATCTTCGTGTAGACATCGCCCGAGAAATTCACGGGGAAACAGAAGAGAATGAAGGCCCGCCCTGTAAGAGCCGGGTTGAGGACATTGAACCCCGTGCCACCAAAAATCTCTTTGCCAATGACAACACCCACAAAAATTCCCAATGCAGCTTGCCAAAGTGGCAGCGTGGGGGGCAATGTGATCGGAAACAGCAGTCCTGTGACTAGAAATCCTTCGTTGATGTCATGTTTACGGATGATCGCGAAGACCACTTCTGTCAATCCTCCGACAATGTATGAGACGAGGATCAGCGGCATAACAATCGCTAACCCCTCTTTCCAATTGTTCATCACTGTGGGCTCAAAACCGAGGTTGATCGTGTTGAATTGCAGACCCGCATTATAAATTGCAAATAGCGTGGAAGGGATGAGCGCGATGATGACCGTGATCATTAAGCGTTTAAGGTCAAGACCGTCACGGACATGCGGTGCACTGGTTGCTGTGTCAGCGGGTGTGAACAGAAATGTTTCTTGAGCCTCATAGAGCGGGTAGAGCCAAGCCAACTTGCCACCAGGCTCAAAGAGGTGCTTCTGCTTATGAAGATGGTTCAACATGAACTTCATCTAAATCCCTTCCTTTTCAATTTCATTCAGTCCTTGCCGAATGATGCCGGCAACGTCCATTTTTGACGGACACACAAAAGAGCAGAGCGCAAAATCTTCTGGGTCCGTCTCCAAAATGCCCAGCGAAATCGCTTCATCCGTGTCGTGAGCGAGAACGGCCCGCACGAGGAAATCGGTCATTATATTCAAGGGCACATACTTATCGTACAGCCCGGTTACGACCATGGGGCGATAACTGCCATTCAAACTGGTGCTCAACTTCCACTTCTTCTTCAATCCGTTCCAGCCGGATATGTGTGTTCGAGAAACACTGAATTTATTGATGCCCGGCGATAACCAACCCATAAAATGCTGTTCGCGACCTTCTGGAATAACTGTAATCGCCGACTCGATCGCTGACACATGCCCATCGAGGCTTACGGCGCGCCCGGATAAAACGTCACCCTTGATAATCCGTTGTTCGCCCTCTTCGAGCCGAGAACCCAAAAGCTCCGTCAAAGGAGTGCCGATCGTGGCCCGATAGTAGCGACGTTCCGACTCCCGCACTCCGGGCCCTGCCAGCGTGATCAGGCGAGTGCCGGGATACGTTCCTGTGAGCAGCAACGAACCAATACGAATGACATCAATGGCTTTGACGGTCCAAAGAATATCCGTCGGTTGCATTGGATCGATGTTGAAGATATGCACGCTACTATTGCCCGCTGGATGCGGTCCACTGAAGGCATGCTTCTCAACATGTTTGACGTTTTGAACCAGATCGGTATCAGCAGCGGCAACGCTGAGATGAACCGCGCCATCGGTGAGCCTCGTGAGGGCATTCAGACCCGCTTGAAAGGCAGGCTCTTGTCCTTGCAAAGCAATCCGCAAGGCTGGAGTGAAGGGGGCGGTGTTCATGCCATTCACGTGAATGGCGCGGGGTGTCACTTCAGGGTCCGGGATCCGCGAAAAGGGCCGCTGCTTGAAGAGGCTGAGTAAACCTGAGGCGAGCAATAGTTCTAGAATGTCTGATCGAGACGCTCCCAGTAAATCGTCGACACCACGAGACGGGAATTCCGGCGGGGCAGCGTCAACGGCTCCTGTATCAATCAAAACTCGATGTAATGCCCGGCGAGCCCCATATTCAATGGCTGCAATCGTTCCCGATACTGGGGCGCAAAACTGCAACTGTGGCCGCTTCTTATCAAGAAATAAAGGCGTTCCCGGCGATACGATGTCGCCCTCTTTGACAAGTAACTTCGCCTTAAGGCCATCAAACTCCTGATAAGCCGCAACTTGCTTTGGCTCAGACAGCTCGATGATCTCCTGCGCTGGTTCACCAGCAATAGGTATATCGAGCCCTTTTTTAATCTTAGTCGGTGTCATAAATCCTCTGGCGATGTCTCCAAAACCTCCGAGTGGCACATTTTTGCAACTGCGCCCGTTCGTCGCCAAGGGAATTTACGAAACGAGATCGGAAAGTCAAACAGATACGTACAATCGATACGTCATTTTTCGATTAACTCGAGATGTCTGCTTAATTCAGGGTAGAGGTCACATGACATGTACTCCTCCCATGCTTCATAAACCTTGGGTAACTCGTGCAATAATTCGCGGGCCGACTGGCAAAGTGATTCGATGTAGGCTCTCGGTTCGATGCCTTGCTCGAGATAACTCATGACCGTGTTTTTCGCGCGCGCGGAATCGGTTCCCACTGTCTTCCCTGAATCTTCGTCATTGCCCATGGCATCCAAAATGTCATCCGCCAGCTGATACGCGGTACCGATGCGATAGCCCGCTTCAGTGAGCGTCTGCTGCGAGGTCGGATCGCCAGCGGCGGCTGCATAGGCTGGAAACGCGAATAGCGCTCCCGTTTTGCCACGAGCAATCCGCACGCACTCATCCCAATTCAGTTGCTTCCCTCGGAAAATCAACTCCTGTTCCGCTTCGGCCTCGCATACTTCCGCCGTGAATGTAACGAACGGATGCGCCAGAAGGCTGTTTTCCACCTGACAGATGATGTCGAGGCTCTTGATCAACAGCATATCACCCAGCAGAATGGCACCCGATACACCCCGCTTAACCCAGAAGGCAGGGGCTCCACGGCGCAATACACCGCCATCAATGACGTCGTCATGCAGCAAACTTGCCAAATGGATCATCTCCGTGGCCGCGGCAGCATGCAACAATGTCTTGGGATGGGTCCCTAACGCTGGCCCGATTCGAAACAAAAGCCGGGAGCGGAGCATTTTGCTTGGAGCAAAAAGTCCATGCTCTCCCGCAGTCAGAAAAGCCAGTGGTGTGGAATCGAGCACATTGGCCATCAAGGACAGGACCTCATTCAATCGATCTTGAATGGGCGGAACAACCTCACGCTCTGAAATCGGATTTGCCATGGCAAAACTATCGCCAACTCCCTAGAGTGCGTCAAGTCATCAAGGGCCTTCCCACAGGGCAGACGCATTTAAATTCTTATCTTTGTCTAGAACTAGCTCCGATGTGTGCTTGGCGATTTTTGGGTTTGTTTGGAGGGCAAAGGGTGAAACAGGCTTCAAGCCTGTCTTTCGGGTTTGGACATTTTGCAAGGACAGGAATGTCCTTGCTCCGGCACGTGGGGACATGGGCATTCTTGCCCATGTAAACAAGGTTTCAGGTTTTTTCACAGGGCCGATTTATTGGAAAAGAACAGGCAAGATGCTTGTTCCACCCCAATAAAGCCTGAATAAGACAAATATCAGGTAATTTAGAAGCGTCTTCCCTGGGCCTGCCCACAAAGTCCGCCAGCCACAGAGGGCTGGCCTACAATAGACAGAATTGTAGGCCGCCCCTCTGCGGGCGGCGCAACAACCCGCAGATGCGCCCGGGCACTAGGGCACTCCCCCAATCCCGCCAGCCTTGCATTGTTTCGGCCTTTCCCTTACGCTACCGCCATCTTTCAACCTTTTTTGAAGTATGGGTGATCTATGCAGTGGATTTTGAAGAAAATACTTGGCACCAAAAATCAGCGGGATATCAAAAAACTACAGCCGTTTGTCGACCAGATGAACGCCTGTGAAGAGGAGTATCAGAAGCTCACTGATAACCAGTTGCAAGCCAAGACGGTAGAATTTCGTGAACGTCTGGAAGCTGGGGAAACCGTTGATGATCTGATGGTGGAGGGCTTTGCTGCCGTCAAGAATGCGTGCCGTCGCTTAGTGGGCCGCACAATTAAGGTGAGCGGCAATGAACTTGTATGGGACATGGTTCCGTTCGATACGCAATTGATCGGCGGTATTGTTCTGCATCAAGGGAAAATTGCCGAAATGGCCACGGGCGAAGGCAAAACACTCGTTGCCACATTGCCGGTCTATCTCAATGCGCTGACCGGTAAGGGAGTTCACGTGGTCACTGTCAACGACTACCTGGCTCGCCGCGACTCGGAGTGGATGGGGGCTGTGTACCAGTTTCTGGGCCTGACCGTGGGATGCATCCAGAACGCCATGCGTCCAGAGGATCGGCGTGTTGAGTACAATAAAGACATCACCTACGGCACCAACAGCGAGTTCGGCTTTGACTACCTCCGCGACAACATGGCCATGCGCCCCGCTGACATGGTGCAACGTGGCTTCCATTATTCAGTGGTGGACGAAATTGACAGTATTTTGATCGACGAAGCTCGTACGCCGCTGATCATTTCCGGACCGGCCCCGCATGCACCGCATCAATACGACGAATTCAAACCGCGTGTTGAACGTCTCGTCCGCCAGCAAAAGGACCTCTGCAATCGCAAGATGCGCGAAGTCAAGGAGCTCCTGGAGAAGGGGGAAACCGAAGAAGCCCAATATTTATTATATCAGGTAAATCAGGGCATGCCGCGTAACAAGATGCTGCTCGAATTGATTGAGGAACCCTCCAAGCGCCGACTACTGGAACAAATCGACTCGGCCATGCTGACCGACATGCGGAAGGAACAAGCTCGTGAATTGCGGGAAGAACTGTTCTTTGTGATCGATGAAAAAGGCCATGATGCCAATCTAACGGAAAAGGGCAGTAACGCCCTCAGTCCGAATGATCCCGATGCGTTCGTGGTGCCGGACCTCGTCACCGCATTGGCCGAACTGGATGGAAACGAGTCGTTGACGGCAGATGAGAAGGTGGCCAAGCGACAGGAGCTCCAGCAGCACTTCACCCAACAAAGCGAGCGGATTCATACGGTAGATCAATTGATCCGCGCCTACTGCGTCTACGAAAAGGATGTCCAGTATGTGGTGCAAGAGAACCAAGTCATCATCGTCGATGAAAACACGGGGCGCTTGATGGCCGGTCGACGCTGGAGCGATGGCCTGCACCAAGCCGTGGAAGCCAAAGAAGGGGTCAAGATTGAACGTGAAACCCAAACGCTGGCCACCATTACGATTCAGAACTACTTCCGCATGTACGATAAATTATCCGGCATGACCGGTACGGCCGAGACGGAAGCCGACGAATTTCATCAGATCTACAAACTGGATGTAGTCGTGATCCCAACCAATCGGCCCGTGCGACGCGTCGATAATAATGATCAGATCTTCAAGACTCTGCGAGAAAAGTATAATTCCGCGATTCAAGAAATTCGCGATTGTCACGAACGCGGTCAGCCAGTTCTGGTTGGCACTATTTCGGTGGAAACATCGGAATTAATCAGTCGCATGCTGCGCAAAGAAAACATCCCGCACAATGTCTTGAATGCTAAAAACCATCAGCGCGAAGCCGAAATCGTTGCTCGCGCTGGTCAACCCGGAGCTGTCACCATTGCCACGAACATGGCCGGCCGCGGTACTGACATCAAGCTGGGCGAGGGGGTCGTGTATCTGGATCGGGCGCTGGTCAAGTCCTCCACTTCTCTCAACGACAAGGTCGAAGGGAAAACACTGCTTGCAATGCTGACCGAGAAACCGTGCGGACTGCATGTGATCGGTACGGAGCGCCACGAATCGCGCCGTATTGATCGTCAGTTGCGAGGCCGGTGCGCCCGGCAGGGCGATCCTGGTTCCTCGAGATTTTATGTTTCGCTGGAAGATGATCTGATGCGGTTGTTTGGTTCTGATCGAATCTCCAGTATTATGGAAAAACTGGGGATCCAAGAGGGCGAAGTGCTGGAACATCCTTGGTTGAATCGCTCGATCGAACGGGCCCAGCGCCGGGTTGAGCAACAAAACTTTTCGATCCGTAAGCGGACGCTGGAATATGACGATGTCATGAACACCCAGCGGGAAATCATCTACGGGTTCCGCAGTGATGTCCTCCGGGCCGAAGATCCGCGTCAACAATTGTATGAAATCGCTGAAGAAGTCATTCACGCTAAAGCTGTGGAGAGCGCTGTTGACGGAGGAGAACAAGAGGAGGCGATGGCCGAGTTCTCGCATTGGGCGAATACAACGTTTCCGGTTGGACTCAAATCCAGCGATTTGAATCAATTCGCCACCAATCCCGAAGCCTTGACAGAACATGTGTTGACGGCCGTCAAAAAGGCGTATGAATTAAAGGCCGAAACCGAACATGCCGAAGGCTTGGTTTCACTGGAGCGAATGATCATTACCCAGACGATTGACCAGCATTGGCAAGAGTATTTGCGTGGCATGGATGCGTTGCGACAAGGAGTGGGGCTGCGAGCCTATGGCCAACAAGATCCCTTGGTTGAATACAAGCGCGAAGCGTACGACCTCTTTTCTCAATTGATGGATCGGATCAAAATGGATGTCGCAGGACGGATGTTCCGATTTGCGACCTCCATGAACGCGTTTGAAACCTTCCTTGCAGCTCTGCCACGACAGGCCGTGCACCAAGATGTGTCGGCCATGGGGCAGGCGCGCAGTAGCGTGGCGCGAGCCCCGTCCTCAACGACCTCCTCGAGTAGTTCTGATCAGGCGTTCGAAGCAGCCCTGAAATCAGCTCCTGCACCGGTCCGACGGGATGAACCCAAGGTCGGTCGCAACGATCCCTGCCCGTGCGGCAGTGGAAAGAAGTACAAAAAATGCTGTGGCGCAGGACAATAGCTCAATCGGGCTGGCCGCTATGGCTGGCCGCAGTCCTTACAGGACTCCTCGCGTATTCGGCATTCGTCCCGCTAGAATGGGATGAAGTGGCTTGGTTAGCCTATGTCCCGCTGATCTGGGTCCTGCTTCGACCGTTGTCCGTCTCGCCCTTCCGCATTGGGTTCCTGGCGGGAGCCGTCTTCTGGTTGACGAGCATTTTTTGGCTGACCGAAGTCAGTTGGTTCGGCTGGATGTTGCTGGCTCTTTATTGCGCGTTATATACAGGTGCGTTCGCATGGGCCGTGCACTCGCTGGCGCACAGGTTGGGAATCACGCAGCCTGAACAAGAGGCGAGGGGAACCTTTGGGGTTTCACTGATTCTCATGATCGCAATACCCATGCTCTGGGTTGGACTGGAATTTTTACGCTCGGTCTTGTTTACGGGCTTTGCGTGGAATCCGCTGGGTGCCAGTCAGTTTCAACGCATTGCCCTAATGCAGACAGCGACTGTGACCGGTGTCTACGGGATATCCGCCGCGATCATTCTACTGAATGTCGCCATCACATTGACACTGAAACGGTATCTGCGCGACGGATTGCGAGGCCGTCGCCCATGGCATCCTGAACTGATTATAGCCTTTGCCGTACTGGCCGCCTTGATTTTGCCGGGGGGGCAATCAATCCGCCGCGCCAAGAACGTAGAGACAACCCCTCTACGTTCGGCAGTGATTCAGCCTAACATTCCGCAGTATCAGAAATGGACCCCAGAATTTGTCGATCACATCTACGAGCAGCTCGAAAGTTTATCGCGGTTGGCCATTCGCGCCAGCTCTCCCGACTGGGTGATTTGGCCCGAAACGGCTGTGCCGGATTATGTGCGAGAAAGTGAGCGCAGCTATGGACTCGTCCGCGCTCTCGCCACTCAGGGGGTGTCGATGTTGATTGGCAGCATGGACATAGAATGGCAAGACGACGGCACCCCTCGTTACTTTAACAGCTCTTTCTTATTCGATTCCGAAGGGCATCTCGTCGAGGTGTATGACAAACAGCACTTGGTCATGTTTGGCGAATATGTGCCACTGGGTCGTCAGTTTCCATTCCTGAATGTCTTGACTCCTATTGAGGCGAGCTTCGATGCCGGCACAGAAAGCACCGTATTCACTTTGCCAGATCCAGAAATCCAGTTTGCCGCGCTGATCTGCTTTGAAGATACCGTTGCCGTGCTGGGACGAAGAGCCGTCCGCAAGGGAGCCCGTTTGCTCGTCAACCAGACCAATGTCGCCTGGTTTCGGGAATCGGCTGCCTCCCGCCAACACATGGTCCACTCCGTCTTGCGGGCCGTAGAGAATCGAGTCCCCGTGATCCGATCCGCCAACACCGGCGTATCGGTTGGCATTGATCGATTTGGTCGATTGCATGACATGTTGATCGACGAAACGGGCAACACGTTTATCGCCGGATTCAGTTTAGTCCAAAGCGATATCCCCGCAGAAGACATGCGCCTGACGCTGTACACCCAGTGGGGGGATTGGTTCGGCTGGCTGGGTGTGCTTGTTCTCGTCTGGGTAAGCAGCCCCACCGCCATCGCCACATGGCGCACCTGGCGCCAGCGAGGCAATGTATAGCTTATAAGCTATTAACTTAGGCAGACCAGACGCTGGTGTCCACTAGTACCCTCATGCCCGCGCTCTCTGCTGCTTGCAATTGTACCCCTGCACATAATCGACTGATCCGAACAGCGACAAGACATTTTCTTGTTCCAAGTGATGGATATAATCCGTCAGCGCTTGAGTGACTGCCTCCTTTTTCGTGCGGTGGCGTCCAAGCTTGACGGCTTGCGTGATAAGTCTGTCTTCAATCTGTAGGTTGGTTGCCATGGTAATCACCTCCACACATAGCGTTACACAGTGAAATGTTTGCCATCAACCTCCTTTTCTTGATTCGAACGTTTACACCTGAGCGTTGCGGAACAGGCTGTACAGACATCTTCACGCTATGTCCGAGAATGTAATATATTGCTGAAAGCATGCCTACGCAAGAGCCGATTTCCGAACCTTGAGGCAGAACGTTAAAACTGAGGCGGCAGTTGATGAGCGGCCAATTGGTCTGACATCATCAAAAAAGCCCGCCCGCGAATCAACTGTCGCCTCCAGTTTCTCGGGTCACTTTTACGCAGGACGATATCTGACTCCAGATATACCGCTGAAGTCATCGTCTTGTGTCCAAAGCGTTGCTTGTGACGCTCGTGCCACTGCGAGAATCATGCTGTCTGCCATTGGCAATTTGTGCGCGATGCTGATCCGCGCAGCAATAAGTGCAGTATCCTCATCCAGATCGATCACTTTACCGAGCTTCATTTGTGAAATAGCATCAAAAGCTGCGGCCTCACCTCGATCCTTTGAGACCTTTTTAAACACCTCATAAATGCAAATGGTTGGGACGAGAAGATCTGTTACTTTCTCAATCACTTCGCTGAAGTATGACGCATTGGGCCCATCTATGAAGTATTCCATCCATGCAGACGAATCGACAACGTTCACAGCCTGTCCTCATCATCTCTGGGAATATCAGAAGTCAATCCCCGTAGAAACCCTCTCATTTCGCTCATTTTGCGCACGGGCACCAACTCAACGCGTCCATCATAATTGATGACATGGAATCGTTCACCCGGTTTAAGGCGCATCTTTTCTCTGACTCGCTGCGGAATAACAACTTGGTATTTGGGGGAGAGGGTTACCGTACTCATATATCGATCCTTTCGACATCATACAGTATTGCGATCGATAATCGTTGTCAAGGTACGTTAACAATGAGCCACCCCATGACACGCGGTCTAATGGTTTGCCTTAATCAAAATCATCATCCGCAATTGAGGAGCTAACGGACCAAAACGAGGCTCAGGGGCGGCCAATAGGAGATCAGCAGAAGAACCAATAGCATGAGCCCCATCAGCGAAAGCGATGCGGCTGCCAGTTTCATTAGCGGTCTGTTGAGGCGCATAGCGGCGATGAACAGATTCATTCCTACGGGGGGCGTGCTGTAGCCGATTGCCAGATTGGCTAGAAAGATGATCGCCAAATGGACGGGATCGATGCCGTAGCGTGTTGCCAATGGCGCCAAAAGGGGAACGATAACAATGGTGGCGGTATAGATGTCCATGATGCATCCCACCGCCAACAGAAAGATGTTGAGGGCAATCAAGAAAAGCAGAGGATGATCAACACGAGCCCCGACCCATTCCAGAATCAATTGAGGTACTTGTTCAAAGATGAGAAAATTTGTAATGGCCATGCCCATGCCAAGAATCAGCAACACCCCGCCGACCAAGACCACGGTATCACGAATTAGGGTTGATAGTTTGCGGATAGAGATCTCCCGATAGATCAATACCTCAACAATCAGCACGTAGGCGGCGCTGATCACGGCGGCCTCACTGGCGACCAACCATCCTCCGTAAATTCCTCCTAAGACCACGAACGGCAACGGTAATTCCCATTTGGCTGCCCAGATGGCGGACATACATTCGCGCCCGTTGAACGGATGTCGGGGAATCCTTGCATGGATGCCTGCCCAGATCCCGTAGGCACTGAGCACCGCTACTGCCAATAAACCGGGCAGCACACCGGCTTTAAAAACAGCGCTAACGGTGACTGAGGGAGAAATCGGCTGGGCAATGATGGCATATAGGATCAGCGGCAAACTTGGCACAAACAAGACACCCATGTTCCCACCGCTGGTGACGAGCCCCAAGGCTTCACGTTCCCGATACCCGTCTTTGAGCAGTGCCGGGAACAGCAATCCGCCCACAGCCACAATCGTCACCCCCGAAGCGCCGGTAAAAGCGGTCATGAAGGTGCAGGTCACCACACAAACCATGGCCAACCCGCCTGGCATCCAGCCGAACGATGATCGGGTGATGCGGAGCAGGCGTTCTGACGCGCGACTCCCGGCTAGAACATAGCCAGCCAAGGCAAACATCGGTAACGCTTGCAACATGGGCATGCGGGTGAGTCGAGTCAATTCGCCAATGACGATAGCCAAGTCCATGTCGCTGGATTGGTAGGCGATCATGGCCAACGCGCCAAAGACCACAAACATGGGCACTCCCAGCAACGCAAATACGACGACCCCCCAGATCATACAACAGGGCCTCCCAAGGGTTGTTGATCCTCTTCGTCCGTCCCGTCAGCAAGCCAGGCGCTTGGAACCACTCCCCGAATCAGAAAGCGAACAGACATCAGCCAAAAGGCCAGCGGAATGATTTGATAATATTTCCAGTAGGGTTGCCCTAACAGCTCGGTCACCGGCATGTCTTGTTGAAAGGTCACATACCGGCCAGCTGCGTGGGCGAGAAATACACACACAACCATGGCAAAGAGCGATGTCGCACGCACGGTCCACGCTCGGACGCGACGAGGCACAAGCGCAGCAAAAAGATCGATCGCCAAATGCCGCCCCAATCCACTGGCGGCCAAGGCACCCAATAGAGTCATCCAAAGCAACGCCATCCCCAAAAGCGATTCAGCCCAAGGCAGCCCCGTTCTCCATACATTCCGTAAGATAATCTGCAGAGTCGCCACGACGACCATGCCGGTTACCAGCACGGTCAAAAGGCCCCGTTCCAGTCGATCAATCCATCGTCGGCCGCACCGGAACACATTCGCCGGCCATGTGCTCATGAACCCCGTAATTCTTTAACGGTTTCTTTGAGGAGGTTCCAGGATTCCTCGGAAAAGATCCGCCCCTTGGCTCGCTCGAGGGCCTCTTCGGCAATCCGCTCAAAGTCAGCTCTCACCTCCGCTGATGCCGGAATCGGTTGCACGCCCTGTTGCTGCAGAAATGCCAAGGCCTCCGCGTCACTTTGGCGAACCCGTGTCGTCAGCAAGCGACAGTGCCGATCAAAAATCTCCCGGACCGTCTCGCGATGTTCAGCAGGAATCCGATTCCAGCCCGCCGTCGAAAGAAAAATGCCCCCGACGGAATAGCTGAGACGCATTTCATTGTAGTAACGCAAACGAGTATGCCACTGAACGGCCACTGCAGCCGTTGGCGGCGCGAACACCGTCTCTAACGCACCGGTTTGCAGCGAGGGGAGGACATCCGTAACTGTGGCAGGAATAGTGGTAATATTCCCGGCAGAGAACAGGATGCTCAACGTGCGGGAATCGACGTTCCAGACACGGGTGCCGCGTAATTCCTCTAAGGTCCCAATTGGCTTGGTGCTGTAGGCGTAATTGAACCCAATCTCGGTCCAGCCCATCACTTCAAAGCCATTATTCCGAGCACTGGCCGCCAAGTGGTCGTGCATCGCCTCTAGGCTGAGGTCTACTTCGTCATAGTCGCGCAACGCCATGGGAAACATCAGGGTCTCGGCATCTGGGCATATCGAGCTAACGGCATTGCCCATGAATCCGCCCCCGTGCAGTTGGCCCATCCGGATCTTGCTCAGCACATCTTGCTCCGAGCCCATGATCCCTCCGGGGAAAACACGTACCCGCACAGCTCCCTCTGTAGCTGCTTCAATTTCGGTCCTTGCATCATTGAATGCCTGCATCCAGATGCTTCCCTCAGGCGCCAGTGTCGCCATATTCAGCCTCACTTGTGCCTGTGCGAGCATGGGCATCCCGATTAACAAGCCAAGCACACCCCTCCGCAGAGCATGCCTGTATCGTCTAATAATCGTTCGGTGTCTGGCATTAAAAGAATTCATCAATTTCATCCAATAGTTCTCGGGCCCGAACTTGGGCCATTGTGTTCATCAACGTGTGCTCTCGCCGACTCGGCTCAGCGGTCAATACTTCCGTCAGCGTCGTCTCAAAGAGGTCTCGGTCAAAGGCGTAGCGAGCGTAATACTCTGCGAACATCACGCGTGGAAATAAATACTCAAACCCAGCAATCTCCATACTGCGCTCAAAGTGGTGGCGGGCGCGATTCAAATCGCGCCCCCCGCCTAACGGCAAGACTGTATAATAAATTCCAAAAAACACATCCACGCTGCCCTGTCGAATCTCTGGATCCAGCTCTTGGACACGCTCCATAATCGCCAGTGCGCGGGGCATTTCGCCGATCGCGGCTGGGGAGTCGGCGCTGGAAATGATCCACAAGGTCCACGCCATACCCGTTGTTATCAGAGCCGAGGCATCGCGCTTGCGAAAATGCTGTAAGGATGCTTGAAAATCGTCCAAGGAACCATCCAGCGCATCAGCAAACAGGCGATTTCTGGACAAGGCCCGTAGCCCATGGTCTCGCGCAATGCCATACATCGCCCGGGCCCGCTCGGGCTGATTGTCACGCACAAATCCTGAGGCGTAGGCCAATCGCGCCTCCGCCGCAGCCAGCAGGAGATCAGGATTATCAGGATTCGATTCAACAAGGGCATCTAACAAAAGCAAAAAGGCGGGGGATCCATCTCGGACCAGTTCGACATCGCCCTGAGACATCATGCCGTCGGCAAGTTGTTGAGCCATGGGAGTGACCGCCCGCATAGCGCCTCTGCGCACCAAGCCACAACCGGTCGACATCAGCCCCAGCCAGATTGCCAGCAAGCCGAAAGCGTACGATCGAAGGAGTGGGAAGGAATACCAGCGCCCTGATCTGCTTGGGACACTCGTTATCAAAGCGATCTTCATGGGCGCGAATGTGTCAAACCTTGCCCGCTACATCAAGCATGGAATACCCACTTGAAATACGTCATCAGCGTTTGGATTACCCAATTTCTTCATCAACGGTATTCGGCAGTTGAACCTTGGAGCAATTTGTCTACCTGTTCACGAAAGACATCATAATCATCGATAACCTGTTCTGCCCCCGCAATTAAAAAGACAACACGGTGTCCAGCTCCCCGCAAATCAGCGATATCGATTTCAACAACTTGGTTTTGGCCTGACTCATGACCGGGTGAGCGAATGCCCAGAAGCACCTGTTCATCAGCATCTTGCGCAATAGGGAAATGGATGAATTGAGAGATAGGTTCGGTCACAAATTGTCCGTCAACACCAATGCTGCCATGGAACGAATGCAGATCCTCTGCATGAGTGCCTGTCGGATGGATTGTTCCGGTGCCGCGTTGCCGAACTTGGAGGTTGTGATAGTCTTGGTGGGGGGCAAAATAGACGACTGAAAGCGTGCCAAAACCCTCTCTATTTGGCCCCCACCGAGGATCTTGATTTACCACCTCATTCATGCCCTGCATCGCAAACACACGCAGGATCCCGTGGTCATCAAATCCAGTGAACTCCCCTCGGGCGTTTCGGACCTTCACAGAACGATCAGCTGGATGGCCACCTCCTTCAGGAATCCAGCCGCCCCGACCATCTGCCCAAAACCCGGTGTTTTTGAAAATGAGACCGATTTCGGCATCGGCTGTCTCGCCAATATCAATCACAAAGTAAGCGCCAAACTTGTCCACACCGGTCACTGGCATGCTGCCCTCAAATTCACCCGTTCCCCACGTGTGCAGATGACGTCTCTGATAGTTCTCATCAAATCGATGGTAGTGAACAATCACTTGCCGCTCGGGCGGCTGAAGAAATGGGGCAAGAACATGATCGTGCAGGCGAATCATCATTGTGCTGCGAGGCGGGATGGAGAACGATGATCCCAACGTCTGCCTTTCCTCTGATTGTCCGCTCAGATAGACGATATCACCAGAGGGAAGATTTTGAACGGTGGACGAATCGCCAGATAGATTGTGCAACACCAGTACGACCTCACGAAATGTGCCATGCTCGAAGATGCGGTAGAAGCCTTGCACATTTCCTATATTCCCTTCAAAAACACGCAAGGTTCCGAGTCGGAGAGCGGGATGCTGCTGCCGCACATGCAGAAGCGATCGGTATGTATTCCAGAGTGAGCTGGGATCTTGGCGTTGATCCATAACTGAGGGCACGTCTGTATTGTAGGTGTCAGCGACACCGAAGGTATCCTCGGTCCACGTGGGTTGCCTTTCGTCGCCCCATAAATAGGGCAGGCGCAACGTACAATCCCAGCAAGGTCCCCGTCCTGAAGACTCGCCCCGCATTCCTAACTCTTCGCCATAATAAATGAACGGATTCCCAGGTACGGTTAACAGCATTTCAGCCGCCAGGCGAAGTTGATCCGACGAAAAATGATCTGAGGCCAAGCGAGTCTGATCATGATTTCGCAAAAATGGACCTTCGATGACAATGTCATCCATCATCTGGGCTTGCCGATGCCAACGCTCCAATGTCGTCGCAAAATATGGATTGTGGCCGCTTTGAATGGCGTAATTTACATGATACCCAAACTCGAAGTGATGAACCGATGTCATGCTGTGGAGAAACTGATTATAGATGTCAAAGCCGCGCCAGATCTCGCCAATGGTGAAGGGATGCGGCGTGATTTCTTTGAGTCTGGATTCAAAATAAGCCAACCAATGCAAGGTCTTCTCGAGGGCAGGCACGCCCGGCTCGACTTCATGATATGAGAATAAGTGGAACGCGGCATCTAATCGGAATCCACTCACTCCTTGCTCCAGCCAATACAGCGCCGCATTGACCATCTCTATTTGAACCAGCGGATTGGACCAGTTCAAATCAGGCATTGACCCACCAAAATATCCGAAGTAATAGGTCCCATCACCCAGTGGATGCCAAATTCGCTGTCCCCAGGACCCCCGCAGCGCAGCCCGTGGATCGTCCGCGTCAATGCGCACGTAAAATTGATCGTACGGCTCAACACCGGCGAGGAATTGCTGAAACCAGTGATGTGAGCGCGAGGTGTGATTGATAACAAAGTCCAGAATCACGTCGATATTCAACCGCTCCGCCTCGCTCATCAACGCAGCAAAGTCCTCCATTGTGCCGTAATCCGGATGGATGGACCAAAAATCATTGACATTATAGCCATGGTAACTAGGGGAGGGGTGAATCGGCATGAGCCAAATACCTTCCACGCCAAAATCGGCAAGAAACGGCAACGCTTCTCGCAGGCCAATCAGGTCGCCAATGCCATCGCCTGTTCCATCCGAAAAGCTGCGTACTAGGATTTGATAATAATTGCGATGATTCGGATACAACGAAAGAAAATCGTAGTCCGGCTCCGCGATGGCGGGTTTGGCGGCAGCAAGTAGAGCCAAGACAATTAGATAGCGCGCGACATTATTCATCAATCTACTCCAGCAAACGATCCGGCCTCAGAGGTGGGACGGAAGGTAGCACACGATAGAGAGATCCTGCAAATGCCACTTCGTAGAGATGAGGCAATCGCATCTAGATGATCGATCCGGATTGTAGCCAATTCCGCTTATTCCAAACAGTAGTTGGCTTGCCCCGCGTTTCAATTCCAATCAATGGCGATACATACTGTACATTAAAGCTATTAATGCCTGTATAAACAATATTGCAATATTGATCAATTTGGCTGGACAATGCATCCGCCTTAAGTGTATTCTTTCTATTAAGGATGGAGTGGTTTTCCACGAGAGTAACGTGCACGAAGTACTGTCAGAGGATGTTGTAGGCTCAGATTTGCCCCTATTAGGCGGTAAACGATCTGGAGCTATCCGCCCGTTTCTTTCTGTTAGAGAAAGTTTCGCCGTTCGTTCTGTTTGCCTGACTTTATTGGTCGTCACCTTCAGTTTTTGTCTGATCCCCCAGAGGGTTTCTGCTGACGTAACCAGCAGCATGCTTTCCATTAGCAAGACCTCCGATCTGTTTGAATCTGCGGCTCCACATGATGTGATTACCTACACCATTGTCATTACAAACAGCGGCGCAATCCCCCAAACGGGCATCCATGTTTTGGATATGCTTCCCTCGGGGGTTACGTACGTGCCGGGAAGTGTGACCGGATCCATCGATCCACTGCCTTCCTCCGATGCAACGACAGGGCTTTTGAGAGTCCAATATGAGAACCACTCTAGAAGTGCATTGTCGCAATCGATCATGCCTCGATTTCGGATTTTCAATGATGGCGAGGAAGTCGTAGCGCTCACAGACATTAAGTTGCGCTATTGGTTTACATCGGAGCCGCCAGGGGCAGATATTTTTGTCGCGGATTGGGCTCAAGTCGGAACAGGCGCGATCACTCACGAATTTGGTTCCATGGACGGCGAGAGTTACGTCGACATTGGTTTCACCAGTGCGGCTTCAGTTCCGACGTGGGTAGGAGGAGATGGCCAGGCGAATCGCTTGCTACCCGGAATCGATACTGGCCCCATTCATCTGCGCATTCATGACAGCGCGTGGGGCACCTATGATCAATCCAATGACTATTCCTGGGATCCAACGTTCACGTCCTATGCGGATTTCGATCGAGTTACGTTGCTGTATCAGGGAGAAGCGGTATGGGGACCGGGTGTCAGCACAGATAGTTTTGCGCCGCCGCCAACTCTTGTCACGGAGGGTCGGTTGGAGTCTGGCTCAACGATGACTATGCAATTTCAGGTGACCGTCGATCAGCCGTTGGTCGCAACGCAACTAGTCAATGCTGCATCAGTGATTTCTGATCAAGAGCCAACACCGCGCTGGGCGGCCGTAACAAATCAGGTGGCCATGACGGATCTGGCAGTATCCATGGCAGTCAGTGAAGCCAATCCGACGGAATTAGACACGATCAGCTATATCATCACTGTCACGAACGAGGGACCGAGGGAAGCCGGGGATGTCGTGATTGAGTCAGTACTGCCTCTGGGGCTGACCTTTTCTCATGCAGAAAGCACTCATGGAGAATACAGCAACGACTTGGGAGAGTGGAATGTAGGGGAATTGGCGGTGGATGAGGTGGCCAGCATGACTCTCTCAGTGACCGTTGATAGCAATACGGCTGGTTCTTGGATAACACATTCAGCGCGCTTGGGGAGTGCGAATGTCGCAGATTCAAACGCTAGTAACAACGAGGCCGCCGTTGATATTTATGTCAGTTTTCTGCGGATCCAAAAGAGTTCAGATGTGATCGATTTTGCGGCACCAGGAGATCTCATCACCTACACCATTATGATCGACAATCGCGGACTGGAAGCTCACACCGGCATTCAAGTCGAAGATCTACTTCCTGCCGATTTGACGTTTGTGCCAGACAGCGTGTCCATCATGATTGATCCGCCTCCTGGCCCGGATCTCCCCGTGGATCTGCACCTCCAATACCTGAATGCTGCGACAACCGCTTCATTCCAATCTCTACGCCCCCGTTTTCGTATTTTTAACGAAGGCAGCGCGGCTGTGGCCATGACAGATATTACAATGCGGTATTGGTTTACTTCAGAGCCGCCAGGCTCCGACATCTTTATTTGCGATTGGGCGAGGGTCGGTACGGGAGCCATTACGCATGAGTTTGGTTCCATTGAAGGCGAGTCGTATGTCGAGATTGGATTTACGGATGCAGCCAGCTTGCCGACTTGGATGGGCGGCGACGGCAGCGCGAATCGGTTGCCTGCGGGTACTGAAACCGGAGAGATTCATCTTCGGATTCGTGATAGCGCCTGGGGGTATTACGACCAATCGAACGACTTCTCATGGGATCCCACATTTGTAGAGTATGCTGAATATGATCGTGTCACCCTGTATTACCAAGGGCAGCGCGTCTGGGGCTATGGCCCGATCGATCATGCAAACTACGCGCAACCTATTTCTCTCCCCGGCTCAGGCAGCCATGGCGCAGGTCATATTGGCAACCCGCCCGAGATTGCCTCAGATTGGACATTGGCGGCTGGATCAACGATGACCATTGTTTTGCAAGCCTTGGTAAATAATGCAACAAGTGAGTCCGAGATCATCAATTCCGCTTTCGTGACCTCTGATCAAGAGCCGAATCCACTCGGCGTTTCGGTCACGAATCAACTGTCCTTTACGGATCTGGAAGTCTCGTTGATTGTCAACGATTCAACTCCTGCTGAGGGCGACACAATTGTCTACACGGCTTCCATTACCAATCTGGGTCCTCTGGATACCACGGGAGTGGAAGTCGACGCCGCCGTACCTGCCGGATTGACTTTCTCGAGCGCCGCGACGAGTCAGGGCTCATTTGATAGCGAAACGGGAAACTGGATGCTGGGAGCATTGACCGTTGGCGAGGTCGCAACGCTTCACCTCTCTGTTACGGTGGATAGTAGCGCGTCGGGCACGGATATTCCGTACACCGTCCGATTAGTGGATACAGATGTGGCCGATGCAAACCCGGCCAACAACGAAGCGACTGTGGTGATTTCTCCTTACGGAACAGTGCCAGAGACACCTGACCCATTGATTGCCGCCACTGTAGCTGCCGATGGCCCGCAATTGGTGCGGCTGAACTGGACCGCCAATGCGGCGAACCACTCTGTATTAATTCTGCACAAAGAGGGTGCCATCACTGAAGTCCCGAACAATGGAGTTGGTTATGCTGTCGGCGACTCGATAGGCGAGGCTCAGGTCATTTATCATGGATCAGGCAGCGAACTGGAATTCATCGCAACCGCCAATCAGCAGCATCATTTTCGGTTATTCTCCGTGGATCGGTCGTACTACTCCGAGGGCATGGCTCGCACGGTGACGATGCCCACGTATGGAAAAGGTATCATCGACTTGTTTTCCTATACCAATCAGACGTCATTGGGCGGAGGCAATACCGGACAAGGTTGGAGCGGACCTTGGAGCGTCGAATCAGGGATCTGGGAGATTACTCGAAACCTCTACCCAACTTTCCCGTTGTTCGGCGGCCAACCGTGCCAAGTCGCCAATCGAGTTCGTTTAACCGCCACGGACGACGAACTCATAGGATCTGTTTTTCGCCCATTCCCAGAGATCTCCACGGGAAGTGTTTTCGTGTCTTTCCAAATGGCGTTTTCACAAGGGGGTGCGCACAAGTGGGCGGGTTTATCCTTTGTGGACGGCGGGACCGAGCGGGCCTATTGGGGGAAGGGATTCGGTGCCGAAGGATTCGCCTATGCCATTGGTCAGGATCATGAATCGCCGACGTGGAGCGGCGAGTCAATGTATGGACAAAATTCTGGCACCAACATGATTTATCTCGTGATCGGTAAATACAACATCGCCTCCGGCGAAATTTTTGGAATGATTCTCGATCCCAGTCAGGCCGTGCCCAGCGACCAGCCGCCTGTATCGAAGTGGCACGTACAAATGACTGGCTCGAGTGCGGGAGCCGTCAGTGGCATTCGGCTGAGTGCAGGGGTGGTTTCGGGCGCAGAATCAATCGGCGACGTCTGGTTCGATGAACTCCGCATGGTGCCAAGCTGGCAGGAATTGATGGATCACTTTAAGGTGACGGACGGGATCGCGCAGAGCCAATCTGTTGGGACATCAAACAGCGAAACCAAACTCTTCTGGCAGTCAGAATCTGGACAAGAATACGACCTGCTCAGGATGTATACGGATCAAACCGATTTTAGCGGAAAAACAAGCTTTGCGGATGCCTGGGAGGTCGTAGAGACAACAACGCAGGGCAATGCCGTCGACCCAGCCAACATTGAGCCTGGCATGATGCGATTCTACCGAGCCACGCCCCGAGGCCGCGCCAATGGATTTTCTCAAGCAAATGAGCCGCCCCGTGCTAGCGAGGAAATTTATGTGTCGATCCCAATTACATTGCACCCAGGACAAAACTGGGTGGCATTTCCCGGGATAGCCCCTTCTGCAACAGTCGCTCGAGTGTTCAACGGCGCTCGTCATTTACCAGCCGGATGGGCAGCGATCGACTCGACTCGCATCACTTGGTTCAACCGGGGTAGCGGTGATCCGAACGCCTATCGACAAATTTGGTTAGATCAGAACAGTGGTGAATGGCGGTACAATGCAGACGGGGCAATGTCGGCTGAGGATGCGCTGATTGATGTCCAAGATGGCATCGTGATCGAAATTCCGCAAACGGCAGCGACGGCGGGTCAAACATACACCATGCTATTTGTGGGACGTGTGCCGGATTCACGGCATGCTGATCATCATCAAGTTCAGATCATCCACGGCGATAACGCCCACAATCTTATCAACATTCGTTTACCTCAACGGATGCATCCCCGCGAAATGAATCTTGTCACCACAAATGCGGCGGGCGGGGTAACCGTAGGTATGGCCGCCGGATTAGGTGTCAGCCATGTTCTCGGCAATCGCCGCTCCGACGCAATTTGGTCACTAAATCGAGTCGATCAAGGTCCCGCTGGCATTCTTTATTACAATGATGGTGCCGAATCGATCTTTCCCGTGCCCGGCTGGTACCGTGTCGGAAATGGGGGCCCCACAGCAGCCAACCAACTTGCGGCAGACTTTCATTTCGCCGCCGATGACGCTATTTTGCTGAGATCCTTCCGCACCACCCAAGATTGGGCTTGGACAAACCCCATTCCATACAGTCCGCCATGCCGATTTATGCTCGTGAGCGAGTAAGTGCAAGAGAAAGTCGGGCTCCTGCGCATCCTCGTACACTGACTCCTACACGAATCTCTTTCGCTTGAGTACGTGGGCGGCGCGAAGGTCTGGCGACCATTCGCGCCCTACAATCTTGGTGATTCTTGCGATTTTTGTAGGGCGGGAATGGTTGAGTTTTCGAGACCTTCCCGCCGAGAGGGGGAACCCGGCGGGGCTATAGAGGTTTGCGTTGTCGACAAAGGGAGCAGGAAAAAGAATCGGCTCGCTCGGTGAGCTCGCCCTACCTTGGTGGTTGGGTGCTGGGAATGGTAGGGCGAGGCGACCCGCCGAGCCGCCGTTCGTTCAGGATGACGAACAAGCTCACGCGCCGGACGCAGAGGTCCGGCCTACAACCACCCCTTTGTAGGCCGCGCCTCTCTGGGCGGCGGGAGACTCTTACCCGCCACTCTTCGTCGGATACGCTTACTCGGCTCACTTGAGCGTCTTCAAGTTGCCATCGGTTGATTGTGGCGGCTCGCGGGGACGCTCGCCCTCCCGATTTTTCTTTCAGGAGGCCAGGTAGGGCGAACCCTCTGGGTGAGCCGCCTTTCGGGTAAGTGGGTCGGTAAAGTGTAGGCTTCTTCGGAAGATTGCTTTACTGTTAGTACCGACATAGTACTATAGAGGCATGCCAAAGAAAATCCGTGAGTTAATTCGAGATCTGCAAAGAGCCGGGTTCGTGAATCGCGGTGGCAAGGGTAGCCACCGAAATTTCTCTCACGCAAAAGGTGTGAAAATCACGTTGAGTGGCAGTCCATCGCAGGATGCAAAGCGGTATCAGGAAAGAGATGTGGCAAACGCCGTTCGAAAGGTGACAGAATGAAAGCGAGCGATAGATATCTCAAGATAGTCGAATGGTCGGAGGAAGATCAATGCTACGTGGGGACCTGTCCAAGTTTGATGCTGGGGGGCGTCCACGGAGATGACGAAGCGTCGGTGTATAAAGAGCTCTGTGAGGCTGTTGAAGAGTGGATTGAGATTTATGAGCAAGATGGCGAGGCACTCCCCGAGGCGACAGCAGGCAAGCGCTACTCAGGCAAATTCGTGGTTCGCGTCGGTCAGGAACTGCACAAGAAGCTGGCCATCGGTGCTTTGCGGCGGCAGGAGAGCCTCAACGAACATTGTGTGCGTCTGCTGCGGGAAGAACGAGTCTCGTATGGGAAAGAGAAGCAGAGATGACACTTACTCGCCACTCTTCGTCGGAGTCGCTTACTCGGCTCACTTAAGCGTGTTCAATTTCCCAACGGTTTCTTGTGGCGGCTCGCTCGGTGAGCTCGCCCTGCCTTGGTGGTGGGTGCTGGGAATGGTAGGGCGAGGCGACCCGCCGAGCCGCCGTTTGTTCAGGATGACGAACAGGCACACGCGCCGGACGCAGAGGTCCGGCCTACAACCACCCCCTTGTAGGCCGCCCCTCTGCGGGCGGCGGGTGACTTACTCGCCATCCCTCAACACATTTCGGGCTCCGTGTAGAACGGCGATGACGTCGATCTGATCCGGTTTTATGTGGTAAATAATGCGATAAGGCCTCTCGATAACCTCTCGAATCTGATCCAATTCGTACTCGGGAACACGACGACCGGAAAGGGGAGCCGAAGCAATCCGCAGGGAACGGCGAGTGAGGCGGTCAACCATTGCTAATGCATACTCAGGAGAATCCTGCGCAATATACGAATAGATAGCTTCGAGATGAGCCTGAGCGGAATCTGTCCAGTGGACAGTCATT
>SLBD01000227.1 GCA_007126515.1 Kiritimatiellia bacterium | reverse complement strand
CCAATGGCATCAAATACAGTCGCAGAATCGGGCCAGTATCGAGGCGGCATCATATAGAAACCGCCACGCGCTCGAAGCATATTCAAGCGACTCCGGAGTGACTCTCTAGACCGCATGTCGGAGACTTGGATGATTTCTCCCCGGCGATCGAATTCGGCGGCAAAGGCCTGTGGTTGAGGCCACGTGTCTTCCTTGGGCATTCCCCCAATCGTGTAGGCACCATTCTGGTCGCTCATCACGACCGCAAACGAGTCAAACGCAGGGAATTTGTTATGGTGCCAGAAGATGGTATTCCATGGCACAATCCAGTTCACTTGAATGACAGCTCCGGGAACCGGCAAATTAGGAATGGAGCTGCCCCGATGCCGCCCCATGGTCAGCGATCCTTCCGTCGCATCATTTCGGAACCGTGGCACAACATACGAATAATCCGTGGGAATGGCACGACGCAGAGACAACCCGCGTTGATCTGCAACCGCTTCGACATCGCCGACTTGTCCCGGCTGATCACCGATGGCGGTCATAATTTGCCCAATTTCACGAATATTCTGATCCAGAATGGCGAAATCCAGCCGATCCAAGGTGTCGGACGGAGTGCCTTCGCGAGGCAATGTTTCGTGGGTAGTGCCCAAAGCAATATTGTAGATTCCATATCGCCCGGCAACTTCTCCCCCATGAATTAATCCGCGTGCCGCCCACAAGAGTCGGGGTTGCGTCAAGGAGGCATCGACTGTGGCACGCTCAAAGTTGTCTAATCCACGCCCTCGATCCTCCAGGCGACGATACGCCCGTAAGAAACTTTGCTGCACACGTCCATAGAGACCTGGCTGGTCACCATCGGCATTACGGATTTCAGAATCGCCGCCAATCAACACGCCCCACCTCGGCATCGTATCGCCCAACAGGAGGGTGGCATGAAGAGAAATCCATTTTCCGTCCAGTAGTTCATGCAAGGCAGCTGCTGAGTTCAATTCACTTTCCTGAAGCACCAACTCCTGTTGACGAAGTCGAATGGTCTCGCGAACGGAATCCAACACGGTATCCAAAAGTCCTTGCAACTCGGGCTCGATGGAGCGACCTCGACTGAGCGCCCGCCGCAATTCATTCCATTGATAAAACACAACATTTAACTGCTCGATTTCGACATCCAGCGCGTCTATAGCTGCCTGATCGACGATTTCGTATTCGGTAATCAGTCGATTTTGTTCCTCACGCAACTCCATCAATTCGGAGCGCAGGTCCAATGCCATGTCCCGAGCGCGATTCTGAATCCGTTCGCGTAATCGCCGCCCCCCTCGTTCATCCAAATGCTCAATGGGCTGGTCTTGCTCCATGATTCGCGAGATGCTGTTAAGAAAGTCTGTTTCATCGCGCCACGAGCGCTTACGAGCAACGGCGGTTGCTTCCGTGATCCGATTCTCCAGAGCCCAATAGAACGCGACGACTCCAGCATGAGAGCGGGCTTGATTGTCAAAGAAGCCCAACACAATATCGCGCCGTGGTCGATTGCTCTTAAACACCTCAGCCAGTTGCAAAAGACCGGCGACATTCGCTGCTGACCGCCCTCCCGGCGACATCCGAGGAAATTCGCCAAAGGTGTCCAGGTTGGCACCCAAAATGATGGCTTCTTCACGTCCCAATTCGAACACGGGATCTGTGCCTGGCAGGAAGGCAATAATATTTCGCCCCATGACCCGTTCCCACGTGATCTCGGAATGAATGGTCACGGTTTCACCCAGCGGCAATTCATCCCGGGTGCCGGGGAAGAAAAACCGTGGCAGGTTTGCATTGGCCCGCAAATGCAAACTGTTAAACGAATCGGCCTCCTCAGCATCCACAAAAATAATTGCCCGGGCCCCAAGCCGGAACGCCTTTAACCACTGCATCCCGGCGTTGTAATTCATGACGACAATGCGCCCGTGAACAGCCTGACGATTCAATTCTGCATCCGAGCCATCGCCAAGATCGACCAACTCCCCTCTCATCCCGCCTGGGGGCGATATGGGAGGCACGATTCCGTTAGGGCGACCGGGGATCAAGTTGAATGATCGTTCGCCCGCGACCAGCTCGCAACGGATCACTCGAGTTTGCGTGGTGGGAAACTCCTGAACCACAATGTCTTCAATTCCCAGATTTCGCAAGCGCTGCTCTACGTGATCTGCGGCGGCCCTGTATTCAGGTGTCCCAGAAAGCCGATGCGGATGTCGCATCAAGATCTCGGTGTCCGTCCGAATCGAAGCCTCGGCAGCAGTACCCACGCCAATAAGCAGGACCACAAGAATCAATCCAACATGGATGATCCCTGCAAGCGAGCTGAAATGCGTTCTATGATCTGCCCTACTCAATGCTTCCAACCTCCACTTCCACTTCATCACGCAGCGCAATCCGCTCGATGTCTCCATCGCGGATCCACATCAGGCGATCACAAATATTCATCATCCGGTGATCATGCGTAGCGCAGATCACGGTAACGCCCCGTTCCTTGTTGAGCTTTTGCAGAATCGAGAGGATCTCGT
>SLBD01000106.1 GCA_007126515.1 Kiritimatiellia bacterium | reverse complement strand
GTTTGGCGATAACAACGACCGAATTCCGTTTGCGTATCGGGCCCGTATCGAAGGACTATTGCCGAATACCACTTACCGATATGGCAATCGTGTAGTTACCAGTGCCGATGGGGAGACCGACAATGGCGCTGGGAATATGATTTTTGCAACCGGATCTTCGTCGAATTGGGTACGCAACACCAACGCGCCCCGGTTCGAAGATGCGGACTATGCCGACCGGCATTTCGAGTTTACGACTGATCTGTCTGGGGCCTATGAAGGTTGGTTTATTACCGAGCCCACCGGCAATGCACGTTTCACGCCCGGCAATACGGTTCAGCTTCGTATTATCCTCAATGACGGTATGGAGGGCGAAGCATATCAGCATTTCCTGACGTTGCCGGAAAATGTGTCTGTGATTCGGTTCGGATCGTTGCCGAATGAGGCCTCGGGCATTATGGCGCAGAGCCAATGGACCCCGCGCGACTTTGTTTTCCTCTATGATGAAGTCGATGGGGTAACACGCCCCTTGGCCGGTGTCCCCATTGAAGTCACTGGATCCTGGGTGGATGATCGCTATGCACCATTCTATGAACAAACAGTGGCCTCGACTCCGCAATTCTGGGGCACATTGATCCCGAATACGCTGGCCAGCGGCGTTCGCCGCATCGAGTCCCGGGATTTCCCCAATGCCGCCATTGTAGATGCTGAGACCTTTGCCTCAGGAATTCCTGAAACCATTGATCCGGATGTCGGCTTGGATGCCATCCTCTTAGATGCCGATGCTGACGTTCCGGTCTTCATTCCGGGTGGCGATGGCGATTGGGATTTGGCTGTCAATTGGACAACGCCGTTTTTCCCCAATGGCATTGGGGCCACGGCCGTGATTGGTCCACCAGCCTTGACGAATCGTGAAGTTGCGATTCGTTCCTCCGTGACGATCGGCGAGTTGTTGGTGAATAATGCCGACTCCCCTCACATAAACCGTATTGCCACTGATGGCGCGGGTGTATTTTTGACATTTGATAATGATGCGGATCCAGCCTTGTTGACGATTGATGGCAGTGGTAGCGGATTTGTTGAGTTCGGGGCATCTGAGTCGATCGACTTGCAAAGTGATTTGCTGATCACGATTACCAATGTGAACGAGAATCACGGGCTGGAAGGTGTGCTGGACGATGATTACGGGGCGTTGCGCTTCCGCAACACGTGGACCGGGCCGGGAGGCCTTACCAAGACAGGCGCTGGCGTGATGACGATGACCGGTGGTGGCAAGGATTATACAGGACCGACGGTCGTTGACTTTGGCGTGTTGCGGCTGACCGAGCCGGCCACACCGAGTCAGACGGCATCCATGACCGTGCATCCGGGCGGGCAACTGCGATTGGTCTCGGAGGGGGACCGAATCTATCCTCTGGGTGGCCTTTTGACGCTCAACAGCATGGGCCGAGGTGGGGATGTCCCAGCAGGAGAAGAGTTGGGGATTTTGGGAGCCCTACGCTTTGATCCCGGCAGCAATGGCAACCGAGCTGAATTGACAAATACGGTCGAGATCGCTGGCTCAACCAGTTTGCATGTCGACGGTTCTGAGAATGTGATGGAATTGAGCGGCCCTCTCTCTGGAGCGGGCGCTTTTAGCAAGTCCGGCGGCGGTCTTTTGGTGCTGTCGGGTGACAGCAGCGGCTACACGATTCCCGTGGTGATCAGCAACGGTCAGTTGAAGGTGAATGGCTCGCTGGGCTCCTCTACGATCACCGTTCGTGCCGATGGCTCCGTGCGCGGCGGCGGGCAGGTTGTCAATCTAAGTGGTGTCGGGACGGTCTCGCCCGGTCCAGGCGCTGAAACATTGACGGCCCAGTCTGTGAATGGGTTGAGCTATCAATTGGTGCTGAGCGAGACGGATGGCAGCCTCTTGCGGTTGACGGGTGCCACACCTTTCGCTGCCAGTTTTAATATTGCCAATCGAATCGATCTGTTCCTCGATGTCGAAACGCTGGCTCGCACAAACACCTTCACCGGCGGCTTCTTTACCGATCAATCGGATGATTTTATTGCGTCGGTCGCCAATGCCGATTGGCAAGTGTACGTGCGGGATGACGAAGGGGATGTCGAGAAGGATGGCGAGATGTATTCGGCGTACGCGGGCGAGTGGCCGCTTGAGATTACGACCTTGGCAGCGACGCGAGATTTTGGGAGCGGCCCCGTTAACGGCCGTATTCTGCACATTGGTTTTGCCGATGACGATCTGCCTGTGGTGACCGCATTTACCGCTGAACCGGGAGAGAATGTGTCGGTAACCATTCCTTCAAGTGTGGGGCGTACTTATCAATTGGAATACACAACCGATCTAACCGCAGAACCGATCGACTGGCAGCTCGTGGAAAGCAAGCCCGGAACGGGAGCTAATCTACTGCTGGAAGATGCTGATTGGGAATTGGATGAGATGCGCTTGTATCGCGTCGTTGTCAGCGATTAGAGCATTGTAAATAAAACTATAGTCGCAGTTTTGCGCCAAATGTCATCGCGAGCGAAGTCGAGGGTTCTCGATT
>SLBD01000224.1 GCA_007126515.1 Kiritimatiellia bacterium | reverse complement strand
CAGATAAGGGCAAAAGATTAAGGCGAAAGACAAGGGAGCAAACTCCTGATTCCTTAATCTTTTGCCATAATCTTTCGCCTTAATCTCTTTTCTGGGTGCACCGAACTGCTCTTTTTAGGATTAAGCGTATCCGAGTAAGAGTAGCGAGGAAGTGTCAGCTTTCACCTTTTAACCCTCAACCCTTCGTCTGATCCAACGGTCACCCCGAGCGAAGGGGTCTCCGGCTTGCCGGACACACTAGAGATTTCTCGACTTCGCTCGAAATGACCATTTGGGAAACTTGAATAGCGAGTGGTTTATTTGAAACGCTTTCGGTTTGTTGTGCATACGGATACGCGGCGCGCGGGGACACCCTCCCCCATTATACCGACAACCGACAACCGACGACCGACGAATGACGACGGACGAATGACGAACTACCTCCGTATCCTAAACATCATCACCCGATTCGTTGCCGGAGGCGCAAAGGTGATCGTGTTCTCTGTCCCGCTCGGTGTGTCGGTCACCCCCGGAACAATGATCCATTCTTGCGGTTGGATAAGGAGATCCGTGGAATATTCCGGAATCAGTGTCCAGCTACCTGTGTTGCCGTCCGTCCAGATGGTGATCTGAGACGGAGAGAAGTCGATGTTGATAATTTCGATATCGTCATCGGGCTCGGGCGGATCAAAGGGCTCAAACGTTTGGCCATCGTTGGGGGCGCCCGGAGTCAGCGGTTGATTTTCGCCCCACTCAAAATCATCAGCCTCTCCGCCTGTGCCAACCAAGGCACCGCTTGTATCTGTTCCAAATAGCTCCTCCGCATCATTTCCACCGCGTTCATAGGTTACTATGCGTCCGTTGAACGAAAGCATTTGCTCGATTGCTCCTGCTTCATTGAGCAGCTGAATCCCTAGAGGTTCTCCAAAGATAAAGTCATTGGTTAAAGCGATATCATGCAAGCCTGCTCCAGTGCCTCCAGCAAAGACGAAGAAACCGTGGCCAAGATGTTGATTGGCGATCAAAGTCGATTCCGGAATCAAATAGGTACCTAAGATTTCGAAGTTTGGTGAGGTCCCGGACTGAATGACGATGCTCCACCCGCCAATATCGGTTCCAGCTCGTCCAGCCAGCTCGATGAATGGGTATGTAGTGACCGGCTCGAAGAGCGGGAGCTCAATGTTGACTTCATTAATCCATACACTGCCGGGTTCGGCTCGGGGGATGGCATAGAATGCCGGGTTGGCGGGTCCGCCCGCAGGGTAAAAGACGGGGGAGATGGCGCCTGGGCCGGAGAAGTGGGCTTCGATGTAGTACTCGACTCGAGAACCTCGAGGCAGTGGCGGAAATTCGACGTCGGAGATGTAATTGCCGCTGTCAACGGACATGGTCGAATTCGTGAAGGGACCCTCTGAGCCAAAGCGGTAATGCAGGGTCAGCTCGACATCATCGGCCCCGTTGCGGCGCACGGCACGGCTAACAATCCGCACCGTATCGTTGGTGAAGGGACCCTCGGGATCTGTCCAGGAACTGAGGATCAGACTGGCCGCCGGCCGTGGCGGTCCCATTTGGATGTCATCAATGATGACACGATCGGAGCCTTCAATCAGACGGATTCGGCCTTGGATGGCATCCTCTTGATCCTCGACTGGAATAAACACGTCAATGCGCTGATATTCATTGGTGTCGACCGTAATGGGATCGCCTCTCGTCGTCCAATTCTCGCCGTCGGTTGTGGTCTGCACTTCCAAGGTTAGAATTTCATCGCCTTGGGGCTCGGCCAAGCGATGTCGGTAGCGGAAGGAGATGGCACCAATTCCCGTCACAAAAGTGGGAGAAGTAATGACTGCGGGGGGGCCACTTGACGCATCGAAATCTGTGATCAAAATATCGTCAATATTCAAGCGGCGATTTGAAGAGCCTCCATCCACACTGACGATACGAATCCGACCATGTCCGGGCGTGTTGACAAGGCTGAAGAACGTCGCTTCTTCCTCACCGCCCATAAAATCATCACCCGTTTGCGTCCAGGTGTCCCCGCCATCTGTGCTGTATTCAACCCGCCAGGTTACTTGGGCATCTGATCCGTACTGTCGATATCCGAATGATACGATACCAATCCCATTGGTGACGTCTTCCAGCATTTCCATGCGTGAAGAGTCATGTCCACGCAAGCGTGCTGAGCGCGCCCCGTTTTTCCAATCTTGCGGTAATGTGCCAATCAAGACATCTTCCATTTCCCATTCCAGTCCACTGAGAAAGACTGTGCCGGTGGCCCATCCGCCTTTAGTTTCGCCCGCGCCCTCAAAATCAACAAAATACCCTTCTTCGCTGGCAGCGGGGGTGATTTGCAAATGGCCAGCATTTCCGGAGAAGGCCAAGGCGGGCGTGATCAAGCCACTATCAACAACCCAAAATTGGTGCGTATGAGTGCCCAAGGACGTTTCAACGGGCCAGGAATCAAAGTTTTGGTTGCGGAATTCAAGCGGACGACGGATTTCGATGTCGTCTAGCATCAAGTTCTGTGCGGGTTGGCCTGGCCCCGCAACTCCTTGGATGACCACATCATCTAAAGCCAAGTTGCCGGTCTGTTTGGTGTATTGAAAGCGAATCTGTTCAACGTTGGAATTCAGTGCAATCTCATACGTGGCACCAGAGCCGGGAATATTGAAAAATTCAGCTAATGTATTCCAGTTTAAACCGACTCTGCCTTGAACTGTCAGCTTGCTGTTACCACTCATCTGTTGGCCCAGAGCCCAGAAGACCAAATTGGTTGCGTTCGCAAAGGGGGGCGTAGTCACTTCTGCGTTGGAATTATCAAGTCGCAGGGAGGGTGTCTTTTCCCCGAATTGATTGGCATACGTCCCAATGTTTCCAGCGAAGGTCCAGCCGTCAGGCGGTGTTGAGCCCCCATCAAAGCCTTCGCTAAGGATGATGACGGGAACAAATTCGGTCAAAGGTTGGTATTGATTGACGATTCGGATGGCCGAGGGCTCCGTCTCGTAAAAGAGCTGCCGGAATTCCGAATAGGAGCGGCTGGTAATGTTGGAAACGGTGGCTAGAGTCGTCCAGCCAGAGATGCCGTCTTCTGATCGTTCGACGCGGAAGGAAGCCGGGGCGGCTCCATTGTTTCCCCGGGCATAGGAAAAACGGATCTCTCCATGGCCGGTGATGAATACAGGGCTCTGCACGAAATAAAGGCTATCCTCTGATCCCTGCACTTCGGCGGAGAACCCTGTTTTGGCTCCAGATTGGGTGATTTGTCCTTGGTCAACGAGCCAGTTTTGGAAGGAATGGGTGCCAAAAGTCTCTGTTGTGGGCCATCCCTCGAACGGTTGAAATCTCGGGGTGCCATCGCCAGAGGTAACTTCAATATCATCAATCAGTAATCGTCCCGTGCCGCCTGTTTGACGGATTCGTATGAAACGGGGGGCCGGAATATTGAGAGACACTTGAATGGGTTGATAGAACAGTTCGATGCTCTCGAATTCGGGCCCGTGTTGACTCCAGAGGACTCCATCAACGGAACTTTCAACCACGAACAATGCTGGATCAATCGGAATCGGCTCTTGATTCTCGTCCTCATCGAGAAGCGCTCCGTTTCTATGCCAAAATCTCACCGTTCCCACGTTCGGGAAAAGCGGACTACGGACAAAATTGCCACTGCCAGGGGCTAAGCTAAGTGCGAGGCCGGAGCGGGCCACATTGACGAGGCTGGTTTCTGTGCCGATCACTAGTTCTTCTACCGCCACGACTTTGCCTGTGCAGATTTGCCAGCCGCTAAATGAATGACAGGAATCAAACTCCGATCCGGTCCATTGATTGAAGTCCTGAATCCGGCTGGGTTCGATGGCCGTAAAGCTAACATCATCGATCCAGAGCGTGCCGCCGGTGCCGATGCCTTCGAAGTTGAGCACCACGCGGGCCCAGGCTGCGCCTTGGGGAGCGATAGCGGCAAGGCGCACAGAAGGCCAATCCGCTCCTACGGGTTGAATCTCAAATGGCTGAGTATGTACTGATAACAGTGTGTCGAAATTGAAATCGAAGAACTCGACTTTAAGTTCTTTAACATCGGCCTGCCATGTTTCGTCTTGTCGGCGATAGTACATCACCGCTTCATACTCAAGGCCCGGTTCGGCTGGCGCATCCTGCCAAAAACCTCCGTTGGTATTGCCTTGAGCCAGATTGGATCCCACAATCGTACCAATACCGATGCCTGTGCGGGGGGTGATTTGTACCGTTTGCTGGGCGCGACGGGCATTCCCCCAGAAATCGCCGTGCCGGGTGGGGCGGTTGTATTGCCAATACGCGGCCCGTGACGACAGCGACCCTCTTTCTTCGAAGCCGCCGTTATAGAGTAAATTGGTGCCGGTATTGTTGAGTAAAAAGATGCTGTAGGAGAGCGTTTCGTCATTGAAATAGAAGCGGAAGGAGGTGTTATCGCTGTTGTTATCCACTTCGATGTTGCTGCCGAAGGGGGTTGCAACGTGAGCCATTGGTAATGAGGAGTGCGGCTGATTGGCAACATTCCAGGAGTTGCTGAAATTCGATTCTGCTGCGAAAAGAACCTCAAACGAGCTTTCTGTAATCTCGATATCTCGACGCCATAAATGATCGGCTACCAGCTCCATATCGTTCAATTCCGGGTTGAAACCCTGAAAATTGAATGTCAGCCACATAGATTCATAGGGCGAATAGAATTCAGACCCTTGTGTGCTCTCTGTTAGAAAGCCGAATACACAGATAAAGCAAAGCAGGTTGAGGTATTTCATGCGGATCTCCCGGAAGCAGGCAGTATATAGCTGTTTGTATAGTAACAAGATACACGGGGATTGGGTGTGTGTCGAGGAGGGAAGAATGGAGGGGGCTAGAGCAGTTGACGGGTATTGATGGGGAAGGCTCGCTTTGATGGACACGCTTGAGATTCAGTCTAGGTACACACCCGTTCTCGTTCTTCTCCGTTTCCTCCGCGTCCTCCAGCGCAGCGGGCGGTGAAAGATGGTTTCAGGTTGCAGGTTGCAGGTTGAAGGTTTGGAAGAGGGGGTGAACATCGGTAGGGCGGGTGGCAGGAGATTTGGGGAGGGCGAGACTCTGTCGAGCCGTGATTGAGAAGAGGATTTCACCACAGAGGACACTGAGAACACGGAGGGGGATGAAGTGAGTTGTGAACGTTGTCGACAAAGCTCACGACAAAGTTTTCAGACATCTCGAGTCAGTCTGGTCTCATGACTTTCGTGCCCGTTCGTGAATTTCGGTGCGTCAGGACAAGCCGGAGTTATCTATTCATATGAAAGTAGATGAATCAGTTAATTGAATGTTCAGCAGATAGCCAATGCGGCGGTGAAAGGAGTAATCCCCAAGCCGAAGCCCGCAACGGCGAACCCATGAGCCGTAACACCCGTGAACTCGATTCGGCCTCGTTACACCATTTGAGAGTGGCCAAGCTTCCGGATATGCCGAAGCCTGTTATTGATGGCGAAGAAACATTCGCATGCAGCCATCAAGCTCTCCGGGGTGACTGGAGATGGCGCGTGGGGAAAGATAACTCGCGGAACCTGAGAGGCCCGCCTTCAGCGAAAGCGCTGGAGCGGGAGTCGGACGGTCTCATAGTAGCGAAGAAACGCCTAATCCGCGTGGAGCGAAGGGGACCGACTGCATGCGTGTCAAAATGGAAGGGCTGCATCCGTCTGGCTGATAGGCCGACTACGGGAAAATGTGCAGTTCGGATATTGCGAAGAAATCGAAATGAGGAGCATGCAGGAGAGCCGGATGCGGGAAAACTGCATGTCCGGTTCGACGAGGGGGAGTGACGGGAAAGGCGTTGCTTGCAACAGCCACCCGTCACTCTCTACTCTACTGGTTTCTTTCTGACTCTGCCAACAGTCACCCCGAGCGGGTCTCCGGCTTGATGGACACTCTAAAGATTTCTCGACTTCGCTCGAAATGACAAGACTGTCCTGAAACCGCACCTGGTTTTTCCCCGTCATGCTTATTGGCAAGCTACAGTAGTATGCTATACTCAAAGCAATGAGTAATCGCATCATATCTGTCGAGGTGGTCGATCTGAAAAATAGCTCTGATGATCGGTATTGGGCCTCGCAATCCCCACAAGCGCGGCTGCAGGCTGTGCAGCTAAATCGCATGGTGGCTTATGGACGATCAAACACTTCCAGAAGACTTCAAAGAGTTCTTGAGATTGTTGACAGAGTGCGCGGTTGAGTACCTGCTCATTGGTGGATACGCCGTAGGCTACCATGGCTATCCTCGTGCAACGGCGGATATTGACATATGGGTAGCGATATCACCAAGAAATGCTGTGCGCCTGGCGGAAGTCTTTAGACGATTCGGTTTGTCTGAAGCTGCTATCCCTAAAGATGCATTTTTGATTCCAGGGAAGATCATTCGTATGGGATTACCCCCTATGCGGATCGAGGTTCTTACAGATATCGATGGTGTTGCATTCTCTGATTGTTATGCAGAGCGTGTGCATGCTTCGATTGATGGGATGTCTGTGAATTTGATTTCAAAAGAGCACTTGCTGCTAAACAAGCGCGCCTCGGGACGGTTCAAGGATTTAGACGATGTAGAGCATTTGGAGGGGCTTGATTGAGAAGAACCGTTTTTACCACAAAGACACGGAGAACACGGAGGGGTGGATGAAGTGAGTTGTGAACGTTGTGGACAAAGCTCACGACACTTGGAGTGAAAGGGGGAAATCGAAAGAGGGTGAAAATATGGAGAAAAGATAGGTCCCTGGCCCAGTGATTATCCCTCGGACACTCGAACGCGGACTTGAGTCTCTGAAGCCGTGATGATCGCTGCGGCGAGCAGCTCTTTTGGGTATCTTCGCAGCAAGGTCACTGCGACGCTCCCTTGTTTTTGAGCCGGTATGTCGACGAGTCTGATGATTCCAGAATGTGGAATCTCCTGCACAATCGCCAATTCACCAAAATCCTTGTCAAGGGTAATGAGTACGCGATTCTCTCCGTGGGCTATGGTAAGAATTTCTTCATCGCCAGGATCTTCGGTCCAGTTCCCGGACCATACTACATCGTATCCAGATGCGCGTAGATCGCGTTGAGCTCCTCCCCAGACACACGTGTCTAGTAATACTTTCACGCGATGGCTTCAGCAATCAACGGTTCAACACGCTCGTGTCCCACCAAGCGGTGCGCGTACGCGAGGCAAGCGAGTATGTCATCTTGCTCAAGCCAGGAATAGCCACTGAGAATAGTGTCGATTGAGTCGCCCGCAGCAAGCATTCCTAAAATGTGCTCGACTGCCAGACGCCGCCCCCGAATGATCGGCTTTCCTCCGAAAATTTTCGGATCCACAGTTATTCTGCTAAGAATATTTTTCTTCTCCATGATCAATTCGCCTCAACAATATTTGTGTCAGAAGCTCCCGATACTCAAAATAATACTTCATTAGATTGCTGTACGCAATCCGGAAGCATCTTCGCTGGGCGGGCTAGTACTCCTTATGACCACGGCGGTTTGCTTAGCTGCCGCCTTATGCGCCGCGAGCGATGGAAAACTGGGGAGGGCGAGACTCTGTCGAGCCGTGATGGAGAAGAGGATCTTACCACAGAGGACACGGAGAACACGGAGGGGATGAAGTGAGTTATGAACGTTGTCGACAAAGTTCGAGACACTTGGAGTGAAAGGGTGGGAATCGATTAAGCGTGTTTTATGAGACGTTATGAAAAGAGAACGTCGGCTAACGAGAGCGGGCGACGAGAGCGGCTGACGAGTAGAGAACACCCAATCGCTTTGATGAGTTGGGTCCCTTTGATTGCCGGGAATGTGCTCATGTCATAACAGCAACACGTTGTACGCCTACAAACTGATTTGTTGCAGGCTCTTCGACTTCAATGCAAAGTTCGATTGCCTCACGAATGCGATTCATTAATACGTCGAGCGATTTTGCCTGAGTGTGACATCCCCGCAATGTGGGAACAGAGGCCACAAAGTAGCCGTCTTCGTCTTGCTCGATTACAACATTGAATTCTCGTTTCATATGCACACCTTTTGCCTAGCGGTCACTTGTTATCGAACAACTTTATCGTAATCCATGGACACTTCACAAGTCTCAACGACTCGGTCGCTCTAGAGATCATGCCCTGGAAGAGGCCAGCAGTTGACGGGTATAGGGGTGGCGTGGGTTTTTGTATAGCTCATCGGCATCGGCCAGTTCGACGATGCGCCCGGATTGCATGACGGCGACGCGATCACTGATATACTCGACGACACGGAGATCGTGAGAAATGAAGAGATAGGTGAGGTGCAATCGCTGTTTCAAGTCCTGCAACAGATTGAGGATCTGAGCCTGAATCGACACGTCGAGCGCGGCGACAGGTTCATCGGCAATGATGAAGTCGGGTTCCAAGGCCAAGGCGCGGGCAATGCCGATCCGCTGTCGCTGGCCTCCGGAAAATTCGTGCGGATAGCGGCGCAGTGCGCTGGTTGGCAAACCGACGAGATCAATAAGCTCAGTGATCCGTTCTTGCCGCTGTGCGCGATTCACTCCATGTGTCCGCAAGGGCTCGGCCAAGATCGCCTGCACGGTCATGCGCGGGTTCAGCGAAGAGTATGGATCCTGAAAGATCATTTGAAAGCGCCGCCGTTCCTGTCGCAACCGAGTACGCGAGAGGCTGAGCAGTTGCGTGCCATCAAAGGTCATGGAGCCCGATGTGGGTTCTGTCAGGTGGGCCAGCATTTTTCCAAGTGTGGTCTTGCCACACCCAGACTCTCCGACAATGCCCAGAGTCTCGCCGCGCTGTATGGATAAGGAAACATCGGCCACGGCTGTGTGCGTATCGGATCCCAGTCGGAATTCTTTACACAACGACTCAGTCTGAATGAGTGGGGCGGCAGTCATGACGATGATTCCTGTGAATCAGAATCTAGCAGCCAACATGAAGCGTGATGGGTGTCTGAACAAGCAAAGCGCGGCGGCGTTTGTTGGCAGCGCTCGTGCGCGTAGGGACAGCGGTCGGCAAACAGACAACCGGTGGCGGCGGTTCCAGGATCGGGTGGCTGGCCGGGTATGGGGTGGAGTCGACCTTTGTGGCCAAGTTTGGGAATGCTGGCCAGCAATCCCTGGGTATAGGGGTGTTGTGGCGACCCAATCAAATCGGCTGTGGCCGCGGACTCGACGACGGTGCCAGCATACATGACGGCGACGCGATCACACACGTTAGCGACGACATCGAGGTCATGGGTAATCAATAACAAAGCGGCTCCGGCTTCGGATCGCATGGTTAGCAGTAGATCAAGAATTTGGGATTGCAGTGTGGCGTCCAACGCGGTGGTGGGTTCGTCGGCAATCAATAACTGCGGTTGGCAACTAATGGCGATGGCGATGACGACGCGTTGGCGCATGCCGCCGCTGAATTCATGCGGATATTGTCGGGCTCGTCGTGCTGCTTCAGAGATACCGACTTGGCCCAGCAACTCAATGGCTCGCTGATGCGCGGCCCGACGCGAGTAGTTTAAATGCCAGCGTAGGCCTTCGGCAATTTGTTCGCCGACGGGGAGGACTGGATTCAATGCGGTCATCGGGTCTTGAAAAATCATTGCTAAGGACCGTCCCCGCAAACGAGCCATCTCGGCTTCAGACTGGTCGAGCAGGTTGTTGCCCTGATACGTGATTTCGCCCTGAATGTCTTCGTGAGGATTGTCGCCGATGAGGCGGAGAATGGCTTGTGCGGTGACGCTTTTCCCGCAGCCGGATTCACCGACCAGTCCGACAATTTCGCCGGGGTGCAGAGTGAGAGACAAGTCTCGCACGGCGTTTAAAGTGGCGTGGCGAGTATGGAACTGAACGCGTAAGTCGCGAATGGCAAGCAGTGGCTCTGCGGGGGATGTGGTTTGGGCAGGTGATGCGATCATGAGCTGCGACTCCGGAGAGT
>SLBD01000241.1 GCA_007126515.1 Kiritimatiellia bacterium | reverse complement strand
CTTCGCCAGCGCCACACCCAACTGGGGAATCGAAGTCGAAGGCGGTTGGGTTTGGCCCGGGCGCATTGATGTCCGCATCCCGGGCGACGCAGGCACTCGCTTCTCGTTCCGGAACGATCTCGACGTGGACAACTCCGCCTATGCCCGCGGCCGACTGTTCTGGAAACCTGCAGACCGTCACACCGTAATCGCAACCGTCGTCCCTCTCGAAATCAGCGCTCGTGGCGAATTCGCCCACGACACCCGCTTTGCCGACAGCGTCTTCGCTGCCGGCACGCCTGTCCGCGCCTCCTACCGCTTTAACAATTATCGGCTCACGTATCGCTATCACCTCATCCAGTCGGAACGCGGAGATCTGGAAGTGGGCGCCACAGCCTTCATTCGCGATGCCCGAGTCAAGGTTTCCTCCGCCGACCAAACTGACAGCGATGACGATCTCGGCTTTGTGCCCTTGCTGCATATCCGCGCCGCCGCGTCCATCACACCCTCCTGGCGCGGCGTCATCGAAGGCGACGCACTTGCTGCTCCCCAAGGCCGCGCCGTTGACCTATTCATTGGCACCGAGCTTCATTGTGGCAATTCACTTGTGGCCGGATTCGGCTATCGCGTCTTGGAAGGTGGTGCTGACAACGACACCGTCTACACCTTCGCCCTCTTCCACCATGCCAGCGCCTACCTGCGCTGGCAGTGGTAGAGCCAGCGAAAGACCATGGGAAGAACTACCCCGAGCTAGATTTCACGGCGATCATCTATGGCAAGCTGATGGTAAACGTGCTGCCCTGCCCCAGAGAACTTTTTACGGACACATTGCCGCCGTGGGCTTGGCAGATATATTTAACAATCGATAGCCCCAGCCCGGTGCCGCCCATTTTACGGCTACGTGATTTATCAACACGATAGAAACGCTCGAAAATTCGGCTTTGATGTTCAGGCGCGATGCCCGGACCGTTGTCACGGACCTGAAGCAGGGTTCGGCCATTCTCTTGATGTACACTCACCTCAACAGATGCGCCTTTGCCTCCGTACTTAATCGCGTTATCCATCAGGTTGATGATGGCCTGCTCCAAAAGAGGCGCATTCATTCGAGGTCGAATGTCTTCCGGACAATCGCACGTGATCTGCGCCTGATTCGCGGTGGCGCGGTTCTCCGTGACCTGAAGAGCTGCTTGCAAGACATCCGCGAGAGAACCTTCTTCCAGAGGAATTTCGCCGCGTTCGGATTCCTGCTCGATCCGGGAAAGGCTGAGCAAGTCTTCGATGATGGAATCGAGACGGTCAGCTTGCCGAGCGATGATCTCAATAAATCGACGCGCATCCTCGGGCTTGTCGATAGCCCCGTCCAGCAATGTCTCCATGAAGCCCTTGATGCTGGTAATCGGTGTCTTTAACTCATGCGAGACATTGGCCACAAAATCGCGTCGCACCCCTTCCAACCGTTTTAAATTGGTGATGTCATTGATGATGATCAATGTGCCAATCAGTTTGTTGTCGGCGCTGACCAAGGCGGTGCTGTCCAGGGCCAGGTGCCGCATAATGGATCCGTTGGCGAGCAGCTCGCGACTTAACGGCTCGGAAGAATGGATCGCCTGACGAATAAATGCGAGCAGGTCCCCTTGACGGATGAAATCGGTGACCAGTTTCCCTTGGCACTCTTCATCGCCCGTGCGGAGAATGTCGCGGGCGGCACGGTTCATGTTGATGAAGCAGCCATCGGAGTCAATCGCCAGGATGCCCTCGGTCATGCTGGCCAGCACTGCCTCATGTTGACGAATACGATTTTGCTCGACGAGGGTGCGGACGTGTAATTGCTGCGCCAACCAATTCAAGTCCGAGGATATATTTCCCAACTCCGTGCGATCACCCGCCTCGACGCGCATTGAATAATTGCCTTGCGCATATTCTGATACCGCCTTTTGCATGCGGCTGAGGCGATGGGCGACGGCAGCCCACGATGCCCAAGCCACGAAGCCATAGCCCACAATCGCAACCAGTCCAAACCATTCACAACGCCTGCGAATGACAGTCGGATCATCGCCGTCAAACATCCCGGAGGAAAAAGCAATCAGAACCAGCGTCAAGAAGCCGGCAAAAATGGCATAGTTCCGCAACCAACACTTCATTATTCCGCTTTTGAGTAGCATCGTTCGTCCGGATGATTATTCTTTAAATCGATAGCCAACGCCACGAATGGTTTCGATACACTCTGCGCATGGCCCCAGCTTACGTCGCAGCCCCACCATTTGCACGTCCACAGACCGCTCGGTGACGGCATAATCTTCTCCTTTAACAGCATCCACAATTTGCTGACGAGTAAATACCCAGCCTGGCTTGCGGGCCAGAAAGTGAAGCACGCGGAACTCGGTCGCGGTCAAGTCCACGGCTTGCCCGGCCACAGTCACTTGATGGCGAACGGGATCAACAATCAGTTGATCCAGATGCAGAGCAACGTGATCAGGGGGGATTTCTTTCATCTTGCGTCGCAGACAGGCGCGGACACGTGCCAGCAGGACCTTAGGGCTAAACGGTTTGGTGATGTAGTCTTCCGCCCCCAATTCGAGGCCGACAATGATATCCGATTCCTCACTGCGAGCAGTGACCATAATGATCGGAATAGCCAACGTCTTCGGATTCGTTTTCAGTGTTTTGCACACTTCAAGGCCGCTCATGCCCGGCAGCATCAAGTCCAACAGGATTAAGCGAGGTGGATTTCGCAACACTTCAGCCAGCGCCTCCTCGCCAGAGTCTACGACCACGGAATGATATCCTTCCTGAGACAGATTGTATCTGATCAGCTCCTGAATATCTTCTTCATCCTCAACAACCAAAATCCGCTCTTTAGGCATGACTATCTCCTTTGGCGCAAACAAACGACCGACTTGATGGTGTCGACCCTAGAATACCCATATTAGTTTTTGATTAGAAACTGTTAAGAAGGTTACAAGCGACGTCGGGATGCATACGATCACAATCAAACCGGCTGCCGATCGATTTACCTGCACAGTCAATAGTCTTCCATTGAGTGGAAAATTCCGCTACTTTTTTTCCATTGAATGGAAAACGTGGCGAAAAAGTTTCCATTGAGTGGAAAAACGAAGCCAAACGTTTCCATTGAATGGAAAAGTGCGATTTTTTTCTTCCATTGAGTGGATGAGTGATGATTTTTCGAATCTTGATAGCGTTGATGATTGTTTTCCTGGGTTGGTTGCTTTGGTTGCATTCCGATGGGTCCGGGGGTGTGATCGGTAATTTACGCCAGCAGCCCATACCCATTCATGCCGCATCTGTGCATGGCGCTCCTCTTCGGGCCATCAGCGAACAACTCCTATCGCCTTTGGATATACCCGTTGCGGATCAAACTGATGATCTGGAACGAATCGTGGCTCGAGCGGAAGCAGATCTCGCGAGTCGCCGAATGGATCGCGATGAGGTGCAAAGCGTACAGCGATTGCAGAGGATGATTCTGCGTCTGCAAGCAGAGCGCGATCAGTACCTGGAGGGGCTGGCGCACATTCGCACACGGCCGATTGAGACGTTGCAGCGGCCCGCCAACCCCGAGCGCACGCGCGAGTTTCTGGTGCAGGAGCACATGCGATCTTGGGAGACGAGGGCGGCCATGCATCGATCGCACATCCATGCCGAATTGCGGGCGTTACATACATTAGCTCAATAGACAGGATCAGAACCTGATGGACAAATCAGGGTTTCCCTCCTATCCTTGCGAATGGATTCAACTACACAGTGAAGGAGACGACTCATGACTCAAGATATCTCGTCCATGCTTAAAGAAAATCGGTCCTTTCCACCCCCTGAGGCATTTCAGCAGCAGGCCCGGGTGTCGCAATTTGATGAGTATCAGCGATTGTATCGCGAGTCGGTTGATGATCCGGAGGGGTTCTGGGGACGAATGGCGGGCGAGGAGTTGCAGTGGATGCAGCCGTGGGAACGCGTGCTGAGCTACGATTTCTCCAAGATTGGCCAGGAGAGCGCTCCTTATGTGAAGTGGTTTGAAGGAGGCCGCCTAAATGTGTCTGCGAATTGCTTGGATCGCCATGTCGATGCCGGCCGTGGCGACAAATCGGCCATCCTTTGGCAGGGCGAGAATCCGGAGGAGAAGCAGGTTTTGACGTATAGCGATCTGCTGAATCGGGTCAATCAGTTCGCCCACGTCCTGCAGAAGCAAGGTGTGCAGAAAGGGACGACGGTGACCTTGTTTATGCCGATGATACCAGAGTTGCCGATCGCGATGCTGGCCTGCGCCCGGATTGGCGCGATCCATTCGGTGGTCTTTTCGGCCTTCAGCGCCGATGCGCTGCGGAATCGCATTCAGGATTGCAAATCCCACATGGTGATCACGACAGATGTGGGATTCCACGCGGGCAAAACGATTGAATTAAAAAAGAAAGTAGACGATGCCCTGCGGGATGCCCCGACCGTCCAAAAAGTGATTGTCTTCAACCGCGGAAATCAAGCGGTGGACATGCAGTCCGGCCGGGATCTGTGGTGGCATGAAGAGGTGCCCGCTGTGGATGCCGATGCGACGTTCCCGCCAGCGGAGCTGGACTCTGAGGATCCCTTGTACATTTTGTATACGAGTGGCAGCACGGGGAAACCGAAAGGGGTGCTACACACGACGGCGGGGTATTTGTTGCATGCGCATTTGACCTTCAAAACGATCTTTGATGTCAGGGACGATGATGTCTATTGGTGTAGCGCTGACATTGGCTGGGTGACGGGACACTCGTATTTGGTCTATGGACCTCTATCCAATGGAGCCACCACGGTTATGTTTGAAGGAGTGCCGACGTATCCGCAGCCAGACCGGTTTTGGGAAATTGTGGAGCAATACAAAGTATCCATCTTCTATACAGCGCCGACGGCGATTCGGGCGTTGATGCGGTTGGGTGAAGAGTGGCCAAATCGTCATGACTTGTCGTCATTACGCTTGTTGGGGACCGTGGGCGAACCGATCAATCCGGAAGCGTGGATGTGGTATCATCGAGTGATTGGCAAAGAGCGTTGCCCGATTGTCGATACGTGGTGGCAAACGGAGACCGGCGGGATTATGATTACGACGCTGCCCGGCGCAATTCCAACGAAACCGGGATCGGCAGGGATGCCTTTCTTTGGTGTTGTGCCTGAAATCTTGAGAGAGGACGGCTCGCCTGCGGATGTCAACGAAGGAGGCAGCTTGACGATCACGAAGCCCTGGCCGGGAATGATTCGGGGTGTCTATGGGGATGACCGCAATGAGTTAATCCGGAATGTCTATTTTGCGCGGTATCCAGGCCGATACTTTACGGGGGATGGCTGCCGCAAGGATCCAGATGGATACTACTGGTTGCTGGGGCGGATCGATGATGTGATTAACGTGTCGGCGCACCGATTTTCGACGGCGGAAATCGAAAGCGCGCTGGTGTCGCATCCGCAGGTGGCGGAGGCTGCCGTGGTTGGATTCCCGCACGAGACCAAAGGACAAGGGATCTATTGCTACGTGACCTTGAAAGCGGGGACTGAGCCGACTGAGGAATTGCAGAAGACGCTGACTCAACATGTACGCGAGGAGATCAGTCCAATTGCAACACCGGACATGATTCACTTCACGGATGCGCTTCCTAAGACGCGGTCCGGAAAAATTATGCGCCGGATTTTGCGAAAGATTGCGGATGGCCATATTGAAGACACTGGGGATACATCGACATTGGCGGATCCCAGCGTGGTCGATGCTTTGGTGAAGGGCTACAAGCCGCGGTCATCGTAACGAACAAAGCAGCCGATTTCACTTGCCATCGCGAGGCGTTGGCGTGGGTATTCACCCCCGCGTTGATGGGACGTTTATATCCATTCGCGCACGGCAACAGGAATCGCCTGATCAAGGTGTTTTAAAAAGAGAACCGATGAGATATTTGAATCTTCTAACGATCATGCTTTGGATGAGTGCGGTGAGCGCAACTCAGGCGGACTTGGCAGAGGCACGCAGTCCTTATTTGCGCAAACATGCCGACAGCCCGATTCAGTGGCGGCAATGGGGAGACGCGGCTTTTCAAGAAGCGCGAGCTGAAGATCGACCGATCTTCTTATCGATTGGCTACCTCACCTGCCGCGGCTGCCAGGTGATGAAGCAGGAGACGTTTTCTCAACCGGAGGTGATCGAATTCCTCAACGCACACTTCATTCCAATCCTTCTGGATCGAGAGGAGCGCCCGGATGTGGATCGAGTCTATCAAGCATTTGTCGCTGGAACGACGGGGCGGGGCGGCTGGCCCTTGAATGTGTGGATGACTCCAACACTGGAACCGTTTCTGGGCGGGACCTATTTCCCTCCCGTCGACCGACCGGGCATGCCGAGCTTGCTTTCTACGGCCCGGATCGCGAATCGCGGCTGGCGGGAGGATCGTTCAAATGTGGTCGCGCGGGCCGAGACGCTACGCCGTGCGCTGGAGACAATGGCAGCGGCGACCGGCGATGCAGAGACGGGCTTCCGTGGTGAGGATTTTATGGCAGCGGCGCGAGAATTGATTGCCGAACATGATCCGGAATACGGCGGCTTTGGGCGGGATGCAAAATTCCCGCATGCGGCCAAAATTCATTTCCTGCTGCGCTTTGCGGAGCGAGCGGATGCCGCTCCCGCATTACGGGCAGAGGCGCGCAGTGTGGCCTTTGATGCTTTAGAGGCCATTGTATCAGCATCTCTACGCGATCATGAGCGGGGCGGTTTTCATCGGTACACGACTGACCGGGAATGGCAAAAGCCGCATTTCGAAAAGATGCTTTACGATCAAGCGGCCATTCTGGACGTGCTTGTGGATGCCTTTTTGCTGACACAGGAATCGCGCTGGCGGGAAGCGATTGTCAATGCTGTGGGATTTGTGCAAGCCGAATTGACGCGGGGCGATGGCGCATTTGCGTCCTCATTCAATGCGGTGAATACGGGCGAAGACGGGGTGCCGCTGTTAGATGACAAAATGGTGACGGCGTGGAACGGGTCGATGATCGCGGCATTGGCTCGCGCGGCGGTGGTGCTGGATCGACCCGAATGGCTGACAGCGGCCATTGAAGCAGCCGAACGGGTCCGGACGTTGGCGATGGATGCGGAGCGGGGGGTGACTCGTTTGGATTCTGGACAACTTGGGTTTGCGGAGGATACCGCAAGTCTGATTCATGCCTGGCTGACGCTGTTTGAAACGACCTTTGAACCGCACTGGCTGCAAGAGGCCGAGGCTCTTCAAGCGCAGATGGAAGAGTTTTTTGGTGATCCAGAAGGCGGATACTTTAGTACTCGAGCCGACACTGACGATGTCTTGATTCGGATGAAAGAGGACTTTGATGGCGAAGAACCGTCGCCGAATTCGTTGACGGCCCGGAATCTACGGCGTTTGTACTCGCTCACAGGGAATCCCGAATACGCCCGCCGGTTGGATCCCTTGTTCCAGCATTTTGCGGGCCGCCCATTCACTCAGCCTGCAGCTATGCCGATTCTATTGGCAGAGGCAATGATGAGGGATCGCCCCACCCTACAAATTGTGATTGCAGGCGATGCCGAGGCCGAGGATACGCAAGCAATGCTCCGGGAGGTGCGGCAACGATTCCTTCCTGAAGCGGTTGTCGCTCGGGTGGATCCAGAGCAACCCACAGCTGGGCTTCCTGCTTACATGCGGGACATGCAGCCATTGGAAGGACGAGCGACCGCGTATGTCTGCGAATCGTTTGTCTGTCGGCTGCCGGTAAACGAGCTAGAGGATCTAATTGACTTATTGGATGCGGGGCGATCAGAAATCCATGAACATTCGGACAAAGCCGCCACCGAAACGGGGATCGATGATCGTTAATCCGGCTCCGCCTTCGACCCAATAGTTGTTCCCAGTGAATACGACGCTGGCGGTGGTACGCGCCAACCAACGCTCCTCATCAGAGAATCGAGTCAGATCCGATGTCAGCCGTCGGTCGTCCAGCCAGTCGACAAGCGCCATCGTGTGCAACTGGATGCGGTCACGAACAGACCAAGTCCGCGCGGCATAGAGAATTCGGTCTTGGCGATCAATATGCAATGACTCCAACTCGTCAAACGGATACTGCTGATTTTCATCTAGATACACGTACCGTCCCCCGATCCTGAAATGGGCATCCTGCGAAAGATGCCGAAACCACTCCAGTTGTGCAGACAGGTAGTCGCGTTCGAGATCAAAGGCCAAGGGATCTTCCGGCTCCAGCCCTGTTCGACGCTGCTGAGATTGTTCGGCATCAACGGCGACTCGGAGATACGAGCGCTCGCACAGATGCCAGCGAACACCCGCTTCAGCTTGAATTTTACGAAAGCGGAACGCGAACGATTTATCCCGATTGACAAGCTCGCTGGCGAAATCCACATCGCACTGTCCAAACAACTCAAGAGAACGGCCCACCAGATACTGGATGTCTATCAAGATGTTCAATGGATCCTTGAGAATTTGGGCATCGTCAGAATTCTTTGCTTCGTACCAAAACAGCGGAAACGCCACTTGCAAGCGGCCAGATACTCGCTCCCCGTCAACCACCAACGCTCCGCCAATATCAGCAACCTCTTTGTTGGGCATCGGTTGTCCCATGATTTCAACCCATAACGGTCCGTATATGTGCCGCGCCAGCCCAACCTCAAAGCGCTGGAAATCACCGTCGAAATCCCGGTCCCGAAGGTACTCCGCACGAAATCGAAATGATGAATTCAGTGGTTGTTGAATCCGCAGATGGTGGAACAAATACAAGTCGTTGCTGCGCATCGAGCCAGCGGCGGTCAATAGCGCGTTGGTGGCTAGATCGAACCGGTCCTGCATAATCATCGAGGGTTCGTAGGAAGTCAAATTAATGAAGTAGAGCCGGTTGATTTCGAATGAGCGCGGTGTGAACTCCTCGCCCCGAAAAAGGGCGAACGCCGAATTCGGCAGACTGGCAGCCGCGCATACCAGAGTCAGTCCGACGATAAAATGAAGATGTCGTTTCATGTGAGAAGCCTTTACTATGTTCACGAACGCGGTCATGCCTGAATGGTTGATCCATCCCCAAACCCAACTTGACGGGCGCGCTGAGTTTGGGCACCGTACCGCAGCGTTAGGAGAAAGAGGAATATGGATCATCATCAACATGGATTTCAACCCAGAACTTTTTGGGTGTTGGTGGGTGGCTGCTTGCTGGCCTTCTTGAATGCATCCGTGAATGCAGGGCTCTTTTTCGAAGTGGGCAATTCGATCGCTCAAATGAGTGGTGAGGTAACTCGGCTTTCCTGGACATTGCTTGAGCATAAGCGCTTGGCTTTGGGACTTAACGCAAGCATTACGGTGCTGGCATTTCTGTTGGGTGCTACGCTGACAGGATTTGTCATCCATCACCCCACGGTGGACAAGCGGTTGCCCTATGGGCGGAGTTTGATGTTCATTGGGGCCTGCTTGTTGATAGCTCACCTCTATTTACCGGATCGTCCCCGGGCTGCACTCGTTTTTGGCGGCTTTGCCTCGGGATTCCAAAATGCGCTGGCCACTCATTATCGCGGCATCATTTTACGAACCACCCACATCACAGGGTTGCTGACCGATGTCGGCAGCCACCTGGGCATGATTTTGCGGGGTCATCAAATCGCGGCCTGGAAGGTGTGGGTCCCCGCCTTGGTCGTGATCTTTTTCTTTCTGGGTGGCTTTTTTGGGGCTTGGTTATTTTTTGCCGAGAAACCGTATTTGATCCTGCTGGGCGGCACCTACCTGATCAGCGGGGCCCTCTGGTTTATTATTCAGCGAATCGTCTTGAAGATCGACTATATCAGTCGCCCTCTGCATCAAAAGACGGGGGAGTAGAGAGCCTTCTCAATTGGGTGCTTCCCTGTCTTCTGCGAAATGCCGTTGGTAAGGACTAGCGGGATCGGACAAAGTAGTGTAGCCTTATGCCGCGATGAAGGTTAGGGTGGATCCAGATCTGTGTACAGGGTGCGAGTTATGTGTGGGCATGAGCCCGACCTTATTCAAGATG
>SLBD01000210.1 GCA_007126515.1 Kiritimatiellia bacterium | reverse complement strand
CGCCCGCGCCGCAGCTCCTGGCGATGGCGCTGCACCTCCACCAGCTCCTTGCGGATCCGGGCCATGCGTTCTTCGATGCGACGACGATCGGTCTCCAACTGCGATTCACCGGGGCCATGCATGCCGATGCCGCCCTTTTGACGTTCCAAGTGCGTCCACATGCGACGCAGTCTCGGCAACAGATAACCCAACTGCGCCAACTCGATCTGTAGACATCCCTCTTTGGTGCGGGCGTGCTGGGCGAAGATATCCAAAATCATCTGGGTCCGATCGATGACTTTGGTTTTTAGAATCTTTTCTAGATTGCGGCCTTGGGCCGGTGTCAGTTCGTCATCGAAAATGACGGTCGACACCTTGTGCTCCTCGACCCACGCGGCAATCTCTTCGGCCTTGCCCTTGCCAATGTAGAGGCCCGGATGGGGATGATCCTGACGACATATGAAGTCACCGACCACAACGCCGCCGGCCGTATCGGTTAATTGCCCCAACTCTTCAAGCGTATCTTCCACTTCGGCCGTCGTCATACCGCGTTGCTGCACCCCAATTAATAGCACCGTTTCCACGTGTCCCGGCTCCACCTTTTGTTCTGTATCTGACGCGTTCAATTGAATTTACTCCATATGCAATTCACAACCGCCACGAGCGGACCAGCCTGCCAGTATCCGATCTGCTAGGGCCTCCACTGATTCATCCGGCTCCACCTCAATGGTTTCAGCTGGCAACTGATGCCGAAACCAGGTGCGCTGGCGACGGGCATATTGCCGAGTCCGTTTCTCCGTCTGGGCTATGGCATCATTCACCTGCATATCGTCCACCTGCACGGCCCAGGCTTCTTGATACCCGATTGCGTGTCGCGCTGTCCGCGAAAGGGTTGGCCAACGTTTCTGCAGGGTCGCAGCTTCGTCCAGTAATCCTGATGCAAACATCTGCTTTGCTCGCTGGTGAATTCGAGCATGCAGTTGCTCCCGGTCCACATCCAACACGGTCACCCTCCCCTGTATGGGGCGATCCGTCCATGTCGGTTGCAGGGGCACGCCCATTTTCGCCAATTCCAAGGCCCGCATCACTCGACGGGGATTGTTGGGGTCAGCCAATGCTTCATACCGATCGTGGGCAAGCTTGCGCAATTCGGCTTGCAAACCGGCCAATCCGAAGTCCTCATAGATTTGCTGAATTTGTGCTCGCACCTGCGCGTCGACCGCAGGCATGTCATCCAATCCCATCAACAACGCCTTGATATACAGTCCCGTCCCCCCCACAACTAACACCGGAGTCGTTTTCGGCAATTGCCGGACAAACTCAAGCGCAGTCTTCCGATACCTCCCCACACTATAGGTTTGATCCGGTGTCACCCAGTCAAGGCCGCCATAGGTCAGACCACTGCGCTCCTCCGCAGAGGGCTTGGCCGTACCGATATCCATTCCGACATACACTTGCATGGCATCGGCGGAGAGGAGAGGCCATTGAGTGCGGCGAGCAATACAGTGTGCCAATTCGGTTTTTCCGCTTGCCGTTGGGCCGCATAGGACGTAGGCGGGCTGGCCCATTATTTTTTCTCGTGCAAGGGATGATTGTTCAACCACAGGGAAGAAACCATATAGATGCCCACCCCAACACAGATAGCCATATCCGCCACATTAAAGACCGGCCAGTGATAGCCGAAAATCCGGAAGTCCAGGAAATCAACTACATATCCCCAGCGCACTCGATCCATTAGATTTCCGAGAATGCCGCCCCCCATTAGACCAAGCGCCACGCGATGCTCCCAGGTATCGCTCAAGAACGACCGGCGGAAGACAAAGATGGCAAACAGCATCACCAAAGACAGTACGGTCAGGAAGGTATTGTGTCCGCCAAACAACCCCCAAGCCGCGCCCGGATTGCGGACATGGGTGAAGTAGAAGAAATTCGCCACCAATTCCCGCGACTCAAACAGAGCAAAATCCTGCCGGACCCACACCTTCGTGGCTTGGTCCAGGATCGTAATGCCAATCGTGATTAGAAGTGGGAGCATGGGGGAATGATGATCTCCATACTACCGAAATCCTAATTAGCGCGTCAGCGTCGGGCCAAAGGGTCGATAGCGCTTTTTCCCTTTTTCGAGCTCAGATTGTGCCACTACGCTCAAACGGGCGTAAGGAATCACCTTCAACCGGGCCCGCTCAATCGGCTCACCGGTCAATTCGCAAATCCCATAGGTCCCAGCATCGATGCGCCGAATCGCCTCATCGATCTCGTACAGCAAATCCTGTTCTGAACTGACAAGATTCAACGCAATTTCGCGATCGTTGTTGTCCGTTCCTTGATCCGCCATATGCAAGCTATAGCCGGACAAATCACCCGACACATCTCGCTGGGATCGATTCAAATTATCACCAGACAAGAAGGAAATCCCGTCAACGACTTGATCACGCAGCGCAATTAAAGCTTTGCGAAATCCAGCCAGCTCCTTGGCGGTAAGAGGTTTGATATTCTTGGAACGAGTCGGCTTGGCATGTAACGGCCGCACGGGAGGTAATTCTTTGCGAACTGGAGGTAACGCTGGACGTTTTTTTGCCGCAGGTGTCTTCTTCACAGAAGCCGTTTTCTTTTTAGGAGTCGCCTTCTTCGCTGCAGACTTCTTGGCCGCTTTCTTCGCCACCGGCTTTTTGACTGGAGCTTTCTTTACAGCTTTCTTTGGTGTGGCCGTCTTCTTTGACGATGTTGTCTTAGCGGCAGGCTTCTTTGCCGGTTTCTGTTTCCTGCTGGGGGCTTTCTTCACGGGCTTTTTGGCCACGACCTTCTTCTTGGCAGGTGCTTTTTTAGCTGTCTTTTTTGCCTGGACCTTTTTCACAGGAGCTTTTTTCACAGCTTTCTTCGGTGTGGCCGTCTTCTTTACAGGTGCTTTTTTGGCGACCTTTTTGCTGGAGGCCGACTTCGCCTTACCAACAGACTTCTTCGCCGGCCCCTTTTTTGCTGTCGATTTTGCTGCCTTTTTCACACTTTTAGACTTTGCTTTTGTCGCCATATCACACCTTCTTTACGTGGAGGAAATTTTCCCCCGATGAGAATCAAAAGCGGCGTATGTACCACGATCCCCTCAGATTGTCAATTGACCAGATATTGAATACCAGGAATTCTCTTCGGGCCACCCATGAACAGTTGGGGCTTATGCAGTCGCGAGAGCGACGGCGGACTGTGGTAGGGATTAGGCGTTAGGGGCAGAGAACATGTGTCACTCCTGCTTGAACAGATCATAACCACCTTGCCGAACTGATTCCCAATCAACGGGTAGCACATCTCGGTGAGACAATAAGGCGCGCTCGACATACTTTGCCAGAGGGTCCGCCTCCAGATTGACCGCGTCTCCAACTTTCAAATCACTGAAAGTCGTCACTTCCCAGGTATGGGGAATAATATGGACCGCAAATCCTTGATCATCGACTGCTGCCACCGTCAGACTGATGCCATCCAGTGCGATACTTCCTTTGTAGACGATATACTTGTGAATTTCTGAGCCGCAGTCGATTTCAACGCGGAAATCCCTGTCGACCGGCGTAATCGCCCGGACCTGGCCGGTACTGTCAACATGCCCTTGCACCATGTGGCCGCCCAGCGGATCCCCCTGTCGCAACGCCCGCTCCAAATTAATCGGTTGCCCCGCTTGTTTAGAACCTAAATTCGTGCAGCGAAATGTCTCCGCCAGCACATCAAAGAAAAGCAGATCCTCTTGCTGATGCGTCACAGTCAAGCACACTCCTTGCACCGCAATGCTTTCCCCAATCTGAATAGGACGATCCCAGCCCTGTGCCCGAATCTGCAAGGAACCTGCCCCCCCCTCCTTGGCAATTGACTCAATCTGACCTTTTCGCTCAATTAATCCTGTAAACATAGTCTATTTCCTTTTCTGCTCCGACTGTACCGGCCGAGCTTTCAGCATTACATCCGGTCCCACAGATGTACATTCCACAAATCGCCACTGCGGCAGTGCCGGCAATAACCAACCAGCTCCACCGACTGAACAGACACTGTCCACTCCCCCGAGAATGCGAGGGGCAATAAATCCTACCCATTCATCAACCAACAGGGCTTCCAATAATGCCGCCGCAAGTTCTCCGCCGCCTTCACAAAGGACATGGAGCGCTCCCAACTCTGCCAGTCGCCGACAAACCGCTTCGACTCCTTGAGTACGCGACTCGGGAATCCGCAACACCTCGCAGCCTTGTCGAGCATACCGTCGAGCCCGCTGGCTCGAGATCTTCTCTCCCAGCGCCACAATCGTGTGAGCCGCATATTCATCCGTATACACGCGAGCATTCGGATTTGTAATTCCCTGCGTGTCCACTACAACACGCCACGGTGTTCGTCCTTTGGCCGGACGGGGCCATAGGGATGGATCATCGGCAGAAATGGTACCCGCCCCGACAAGAACAGCGTCCGCGCGTCGTCGCATCGCTTGAACCTGGCGGCGGGCGGCCGCTCCCGTGATCCATTTCGACTGCCGCCGCGCATCGGCAATCTTGCCGTCGAGAGTCATACCCAACTTTATGGTCACCCAAGGCCGCCCCGTCGTGATCATCCGCGCAAATGGCTCAATCAAGGCAGTCGCCTCCGGCTTGCAAATCCCTGTCACGACCTTGACCCCACGTCGACGCAAAATTCGCAGCGCGCGTCCGGCATGCTGGGGATTCGGATCAATTGCTCCGATCACCACTTCTCGCACACCCGCTTCCAGAATTCTCTCTGTACAGGGCGGAGTGCGACCGTGAGTGGAGCAGGGTTCCAGTGTTATATAGATCGTGCTACCGCGGGCCTGTGAGCCGGCTTGCCGTAGCGCAAGAGGCTCCGCATGAGGTCCCCCGGCCCGTCGATGCCAACCCTCACCGATTATTCTGCCTTTTTTGACGACGACTGCGCCCACGGGCGGATTCGGTCGAGTCAATCCCTCGCCTCGCGCCGCGAGCTCCAAGGCCCGCTGCATCCATTCGGTATGAATCGTAGACACGTCTACCTCTCCTCCGCATCTCCACCCACCAAGGCTTGCACAAATGCATCGGGATCAAATGGCTGCAAATCTTCCATTCCCTCGCCCAAGCCCGCAAACACAACGGGTACGCCCAATTCCTTGACAATCGAAAAAACAAATCCCGCCTTTGCAGACCCATCCAGCTTGGTCACTACAGCTCCCGTCAACGGAGCGGCGGCATGAAATTGTTTCGCCTGCGTAATCGCATTTTGTCCCATACTGGCATCCAATACGATCCAAGTTTCGTCGGGATCCCGGCCCGATTTCGTCACGACGGATCGCCGCACCTTAGCCAATTCGTTCATCAATGGCTGCTTTGTGTGCATCCGACCCGCCGTATCAATAATGACTGCATCCAAACTCCGAGCCTGTGCCGCTGCAATCGCATCAAACGCCACTGCCGCCGCATCAGCGCCTTGCTGCCCCGCCACGACCTCACACGGAACGCGCTCTGCCCACACCCGCAATTGATCCGCTCCTGCTGCCCGAAAGGTGTCCGTTGCCGCCAACAACGGCGTGCGGCCTGCCTGTCTCGCCCGCCACGCTAACTTCGCAGCCGTTGTCGTTTTGCCCGTGCCATTCACCCCCACCAACAACAAAGTAAAGGGCAGCGGTTCCGTTGGCCAGGTGAACTCAACCGGATCTCCCAGCGACCGCCGCAGCAAGCCCGTAATGATCTCGCGGCGATCCACCTGAAGGCCGCGATAATTCTTTCGCAGCGCTTCGCTCCATTCCGTCACCAGTCGCATCGAGACATCGGCCTGCAGCAATGTATCTTCCAGCTCTTCCAAACTGTCTTCGTCAAAGGTCTCCGATTGTCGAAACACCCGCGAGAAGGCCGCGCCGATCCGCTGCCGGGTCTTGGTCAAAGCATTGATCCAGGTCACCATCTCACCATCACTCCTGCTTCAGTTTCGACAGCGCGCGATCCAAGATCCCGTTGACAAAGCGACCCGACTCGTTGCTGCTGTAAAGCTTGGCAATTTCCACCGCCTCATCAATGGCCACAACAGCGGGCACATCCCCGTCGCTGGTCATTTCGTGTACGGCAATCCGCATCACATTGCGGTCGACTCCCCCCATTCGATCGATATCCCAGTTATCCGCACAAGAGCTGATCAGCTTGTCCAACTCTAACCGCCGCCGTTCGACCCCATAGACCAGTTGCTCGGTGAACGATTTGGCGCTCGGAGAAGGGGTTTTCCCTTCCCAAAACTGAGCCAGATCTTCCGGTAGATTTTCACCATGAAAATCTCGCTGAAAGAGAAACTGAAGAGCCCATTCCCGAGCCTGACGACGCATTCCCATCGTGTGCTGCCTACTCTCTGAGTGCCTTGATTACGTTTGCCATCTCGATCGCCGCTTGGGCGGCATAGGCACCTCGGCCACCGTCCTCGCCTAAGCATCGCGTCTCCGCCTGCTCCATCGTTCGCGCCACCACGACACCATCGATCACGGGCAACTTATACGTGCGAGCAATTTCATTCAAGGATCGTGACACGGCCGCGTTGATAGCGGCTGCATGAGGAGTGTCGCCTTCTAAAACCGCACCCAAAGCAATCAACGCATGCTCGCGCTGCTGGGCTGCACATTCTTCCAGCAGGGTTGGAATTTCAAAGGCGCCAGGGACCCAGACAATCCGTATCGCATCGGCACGCGCCCCATGATGGATTAACGTCGACACGGCGGCTTTCGCCAGCCCTGCGGTTAATTCATTATTAAACCGACTCGCCACAATGCAAAAAGAAAACGGGGCCGCATCTAAAGAGCCCACCGTTTGAGTAACGCCTGCCAGCTCTGGACTGACTACGCCGAATTCATTGCTGAGTCCCTTCTGAATCGTCACGGCAGAGCCTCTTCGTGACTTCGCCTGTAGCGGATCAAATCAGCAACGGATGTCATTTTTAATTTATGCTGGGCAGAAAAATCGATCAAATCCGGTACTCGCGCCATCGCCCCATCGTCCCGGATGATCTCGCAGATGACGCCCGCGCGGGGTAGTCCCGCCAAAGTCGCCAAGTCAACGGCGGCCTCTGTATGCCCCGGGCGCTCCAGCACTCCGCCAGGCATTGCTTGCAGCGGGAAAATATGGCCGGGGCTGACTAAATCATCCACGTGTGTCGCGGCATCCACGAGCAAGTGGATGGTCCGCGCCCGATCCGCTGCGCTAATCCCGGTCGTTATTCCATCCCGCGCATCGACGGATTCCATAAACGCAGTGTTATAGTGGTCGCGACAACCGCGATGACGGGCAGGTCGAATATCCAAGGCCTGGAGTCGATCTGCTTCCAAAGCCACACAAATCAGGCCGCGGCCATAGCGTGCCATAAAATTGATAATGTCAGGCGTCACGGCTTCTGCCGCACAGATCAGGTCGCCTTCATTTTCCCGTTGCTCATCGTCCGTGACAATGACCACTTCTCCACGTCGAACGGCCGCAATCACCTCCGGCATTGCATCGAATGGCGACTGATCAACGGCTTCACATCCCTTTATAGCTGATTGCATAAAAAAACCCCAAAGAGCAGGTCTTCAGGGCACACTTCACCTTGCTTACTCGATCTTCTTCCATCCAGACTATACTGTCGGCCTCATATTCACATGCAAAGCACGTGGGAATGAGTCAGTCTTTCCGCAATTTGGCGCTCGGAAAGAGTCGCGGGCTATCACCGCCGATCGGGAATTCTTGGCCACCGCCAAGTCACCCTGCCCTGAAGATCTATCCATTAAATAACTTAGCAAAATGATAATTCGGGAAACTCCACATTGCAACCCCAAAGCTCCGATTTTGACCAATCATTATCAGCCCGCGCTTGACCTCGCGAACCCATTATTCTATTACCCCCTCCATGGAACGCCAAAACGACATCTATTCGCAAGGCTCTGGACGCAAGTCGTCTCGTCGAATCGGGCGCAAACGGCAGCCTTCATCACCGCCGACGACACCGACAAAACCAGCTGATACAGGCTTGTACAGCAATCGGGAACGGCGCTCCACCCTTCGCGATGACCTTACCAGCAATCGCTCTAAAAAAAGAAGCTCCTCGCGCTCCAAACACCGCTCCAAGAAGATGAGCCGGACCAATCGGGCGATTTTGCTTATCTTGGTACTGATTCTGTTCGTCTATCTAAGTGTTCTAGGGCATACCTTGTATCAAACCCACCTCGCTCGCCAAACGGACACAACCGTTGTAGCCACAGAAGCCGCTGCCGAAGAAATTCTGGACGACATCTCGCCAGAACCGGTCGCCGAGGGCCCCACTCCTGCAGATGACGCAGAGCGATTTGATGCCTTGGTCCGACAGATGAAGAGGCACATGGATGCGTTGGTCCAGGCGGATCGCCTCATGGGGCGTAATCAATATGATCAAGCCATCGAAACTCTTGAGCGAGTGCTACAAGATGCCCCCCACTTTGTGGATGCGCAGATGCGGTTGGCCGATTTATATATGCAACGCAGTGAATTTGCCAAAGCCCGCGATCTCCTGCATAGCGTCTTGCAAGCGGACCCAGACCGCGAGGACGCAAAACTTCGCCTGGCTCGAAGCTTGCAGGGATTGCGTCACCACCAAGCTGCGCTGCATGTTGCATTGTGGCTTCTGGAGAAAGATGCCTATCGAGAAGAGCCGAATCAAATTGCCGCGCTTGCTTATATGGGATTGGATCAAGTTGAGCGGGCGATCCCTCACTTTCGCCGACAAGTCGCCATCAATCGGGAGAATGTCGTAGCGCAGAACAATTTGGCTGTCGCCTACGCCCGCCTTGGTGATCACCGTCAAGCGGTTACATTGTTTCGAGATGTTCTCAGAGAGGACCCAGCTAACGCCGTGACCTATTACAACTTAGCCGTCAGCTTATCACAACAAGGGCAAGAGAATGAAGCAGTCGAAGTTCTGACCGATGCGGCGGATCGTTTTGGTCTCTCTTTTGTCAGCTCCTGGTTGCGCAGTCGCGATTTCGATGGGATCCGCGAAGCGACGGCGTTTGTGGCGCTGCAAAATGCTGTTGACGCAGATGACGACCTCTTCTGATTTTTCGGGTTTTTCTCAGCTCAGTCTTGTGCCCCATGGGGCCGAATCTCCATATCTTCCTCGCCAAAAGGTTGATTGATATCTCTCAGCATACGGGCAAGCAAAAATCCTGTGCTTGCTTTGACCCGGCGTAATTCATCCTCAAAAAAGGTCCGAGTCGACTGATGGAACCGATCCGGTTCGGATTCCAATTCCAAAAAGCTCTTTTCTATATACCGAATATAGCGCTGCCGATCACTGAGTCCATAAATGAAGATCGGAGGATAAAGCTCATACATCAGGATCCAATTCTTTGCCATCCGCCCGATCCGGCCATTACCGTCCACAAAAGGGTGAATACGAATCAACTCATGATGCAGCCAGACGGCGCGAAGCAACGGATGACTAATCTGCGGCAGTGCATAAAATAATTCGTCCATTAACCCGGGGATAAATGGTGGTTCTGGTGGAATGTAAGGTCCCACTTGAACAATCGTATCCCGATACCGATTGGGGTGCCGTGCCGCAGCATCTGGAGCAACAGCACGAAAGAGCCGAAAAAGATGGATCGGATTGCTAATGCAAACGGATGCCCGGATTTCATCCACCATCATCGCCATCGCTGTCTCCAAATGGGCGAGATAGCAACGCGCCTCCGCTTCGGATTGAGCTTCTTGCTGTGCATTTTTGAAGTTCAAGATATCGCGCAAATGCTGAATCGCCTGAAAATAGCGTTGCAACAGATCACCCGCTTGCAACTCCGGACTGAATACCAGCATGCGGTAAATGCTCTTCGTGTCCCTCTCAATCTCTGCGAGCAATTCAAAATTACGCGGGATTAATTCAGGTGCTAATAATTTCATTCATCATCCTCACTCTCATCATGAGAATAATGACAAATCTCCGCTCGATGATGTTCATCGTATGACTCAAAAGACGAAAGGCCCGCCAGGACGGCGGGCCTTTCTTGGTGTGTGTGTGTG
>SLBD01000074.1 GCA_007126515.1 Kiritimatiellia bacterium | reverse complement strand
GATCAGGTGCTCACACCTTTGGCCGGTTTTGCTGACCAAGAGTTGGGTGCCGGTGAAGATCGTGTCCTGGCACGAGTCGCTACAGGGGAAATCCGATTGGTTTGGTTGAGTGGTGGTGATAGCAACGTGCAGTTCACGGATGATCTCGTCAATGGAGAGTGGCAGGATCTGCTCGGTGTTGAAGTGATTGACGTGCTGGGTGTCCATGTGGCGGTCGTTCCGACTGCTGTCGGGGCGGCATTTTATCGCGTTGTTGAGAATCCAGGGTTGTGAAATCGGTATCCGTGTTTTGACAAAGATATGATCAGCAGAAATTAAAGGGGGCATCCCGCAACGGGCGCTTGCATCATGCAAGCGCCCGTTTTTCGTTCAAGGAGCGACTGGAACATGATTGTGGGATCAACGGAACACCGTGTCGATTCCCATCGCCTGCTGGTCTGCAAAGGTGGTCGGAAGGCGGTTTTGGCTGAAGCGCCGGAGGAGTGGATAGAACCAAGCTAGTATGCGAATCGTGAGCAGGTGATCAAGGACACGGTAGCGTCGCTGATCGCGCAGTATGATGCGGAGTCCTCGTTTGAAAAGCCTGCGCGAAAGTGGCATTGGTTTCGCATTCAGTCGGATCGCATACCTTGACGAGTATGTTTGCCGGTATTCTTTCGTGAGCTCTTTGATCTTACGGATGATCTCGGGATTGAATTCCTGAAAGTAATAGGCGCGCGCGGCCGCTAGGATTTTGAATGTGTCGTACTGGAATTGAAGATCCCGAGCTGGCAATCCCCAGTTTTCTGCCATCTCACGCATGTCTGTAATCTTCGCCAGTGCCATGCGCCCCTGTAGCACCTTTGCCTCGCCGTCGGTGACAAAGCATCGTAGCATCTTGCGCATCGAATGATTAATAATGATATGATCCCAATAGACCCATAAGAGCGGGGGGACACGCACTCGACGAAAAAACAGCTTCCGCTGCGAGAATTGATCGATATAGAGCAGCTCCTTGATGACTTCGTCTGATAGGCGAAGAAAGACAAGGAATTGCTTGGCGGGAATATGCGGATACCAAGTTTCGAGCCATTGGGCGACGGATGTTTCCACCGTCCAACCGCGCTTGAAAATATCGATCGTGACTTGAGTGTTCAGCTCGTTCCAAATTGCGTTGGTATCGAGAAAGGTGCGCCGACGAAATGATGTCCAACCGCCCGTTTGACACCAGACACTGAAGCCAGCGATGTCCGATCGATTCCGCAGTTGGCGAGCATAGATTTCGTAGTCCCAGCCGATAAAGGATGGATACTCGCCGAATCCTTCGTATTCGCGGCGGGCCTGCAGCTCGATGATTTTTCGACATCCGCCACGCAAAAGTTGTTTGTTCAGTGGCAGATAGCGGAAGAAATCGGATTCCCCATACTTGTGAGAGACAATCAAGTTGGGGCTATTGATGCCACGAAATGTGCGCTCAAAAGTAACTCGGTTCCACATTAAGTCGCCAATTGCATAGGCCCCGACACCCCATGTTCGGAAGATCCATGTCCGGCCATTGGATTCGAAAACAGGAAGAAGGGACTTCAGTAGAACACGGGCTTGGTGGGGTGTGCGAATGATCAGTTCACTATGGAAGTCCCCTTTGACATCCAGTCCGTCGGATTCACCAATTCGCGTGACAATCCCAGCAATCGACGGGAATTCCCTGAACAGGTTATTCAGTTCTTCTTTCAGGAATGCAGCGACATTCGGAACACGCTTTCCGATCATGGATCGAAGAACGTCGTTGTAAAACATGACATCTGTTGTCATGAGTACGGCGATCTGACGCTCTGCGGCGATGCTGAACAGGTTGCTGTAAAAATCGCGATAGTACGCGATTTTTTGAGATAGCGACTCCGGATATGCTGGTACCGGCAAGATGTGCGCTACATCATCCAGCGTTACTGCATTGAAACCCAGTGCTGAGACACGATCGATCAATCGCTCAAAATCAGCCGTGATTGACTTTTTGAGCCCTGAATCAATGCGATTGCCTTGCTCCAAGTCCGCGAAGGGAATTTTGGACCAATTGATTCTTTGCTTCCCTTGGTTCGCTTGGAAAAAGGGACCGATGCCATCAATGATTCGCCATTCCATGCGCAGCCCATCCGTTGAACTGGGTTCGATCAGTTTTGTCGGCGTGGATGGATGAAGCAGTCTAGCGCATGGTCCCAGCTTTGTGTTTTCGCTCGCATCACGGCCTTAACGCTCATGTGTTGGCGTTTGGTATCATCCAGCATCAATTCGGTCATCGCCTGGGCCAAGGCTGCGGTGTCGCGTGGGTTTATGACAAGTCCGGTTTCGCCTGCCTCGATGATTTCTTGTGGCCCCCCTGAATCCGAGACAATGGCGGGCAAGCCGCTGGCTTGAGCTTCCAGCACAGCGTTCCCAAAGGTGTCGGTCAGGCTGGGGAATACAAAGATGTCAGAGCCCGCATAGGCTCGCGATAGAGCGTCTCCCTCGAGTCGCCCTGTAAAGGCAATTTGGGGGACATTGTACTTCTGTTGCCATTCCTTGCGGGCGGGCCCATCACCAACGATGATGAGTTCGGCATGGGGTTGTTGATCGAGAACTGCAAGAAAGGCATCAAAAAGTGGCTCTAAGTTTTTTTCGCGAGAAAGTCTGCCGACATAGAGGAATTTAAATCCTCCATTTACCCCCACATTGATCCAGAAACCAGGATCACGATGGGAGGGGCTGAATAGGTTTGTATCTACGCCATGCGGTAGATTCGCCAGGCAATCGGGGGATATCCCCCAATCCATAAGTTGTTGTCGGTACATCTTGCTAGAAACATAGACAGTACTCATGCCGCCGTAGAACCAGGCCATGTAGCCAGCGGTCATTTCCGCGAGCGCTTCATCCTCGGTGAAATGCTGGATGTACTGTGGGAAGTCCGTGTGATAGATGCCTTTGACTTCAAGACCAAACAAGCGTCCGGCTGCCCGAGCCGCTAAGCCCAGCGGGCCAGGAGTGGAGATGATGATCTCGTCAAATCCTTCTCGCTCGATATATTCCAGCACATCAAGAAAGGGGGGGAATGCCAATGCCTGATCGGGGTATTCAGGCACGGTGAAAACGCCGACAGGCGAGAAATTATGCACGGAGTATGGCAATTCTGGGGCCTTGTCCATACATGTGGCAACAACAAGATCCTCATCGCGCTGCATGGCCAAGGCCGCCATTTCGTGAATGGTGCGAGCCACACCATTCATTTGCGCAAGTGTGTCGGTGACCCAAAGTCTTCGACCATTTTTGCGGGCAAGATGCTGAGTGGTGGGATAATGCGTCGCCAATTCGCGGAGAAACTCTTCATCTTTGTGTTGGGTATGAAATGCGGTCAAGTAGGGAGCGATTCCCATGGCAACGGGGCCAAGTGAAGAGATCGATTGGAGACTTTCCAGAAGATTCCCGCGTTTGATTTCGGAAAGGAATTTTTGCAGGAAGGAATAGGTCAATTGGTGACTGATCCGGCTGGCAACTTCGAAGTTTCGGATGTCGGTGCCCGATTCCATTCCGTTTTGTTGCGCAGTCAGTTTTTCAAATTCCTCAACAATCAGTCGCTCTGTGTCATTGAGCCTCCGCCGCTTTAATCCTTTGGTAATTTGTTTCAGGGGGCGCTGTACATACGAGCGGAAGCCCGTGGAGGGTGTCGGTTCCGGTTCCCCAGCCATTTTCTGAAGCATGGCGCCGATCAGGGAGGAGTCGCGGGATGTTTTGCCGAGGAATCGCTGCGCATAGTAGCTGTAGGCAATGTGATAGAAGCTATGGGCAAGGCGGAGACTGGTTCCGCCCGATCCACCGGTCCAGTGCCGTCCCGCACGCAGGTGTTCAAGGTAATCGACCACAGTGGCGGCTCGTGGCGTAATCGTATGCGCGTTGGTGGCATACAAGCCACTATGATCATCGCTGCCTGCCGTGAACACTTTCTTCCAAGGAGTTTCGCCGAGGGGTTCGATCCCGTGGCGATTGGCCATATCCGCGATCATTTCTGGAGTTAAATTTTCCATCACGGCGTTGCCGAGGGCGCAGGCTCGATGACAGCGCGATCCATTGATACCCTCAAAGCGATTGAAAAGCAGGATCAGCTTCTCGAAATGGTCAATCGTCAACTTGTCATTGACGCGGAACAGGGGGTGGGCGACCGAATGAATGATTCCATTCTGGATGACATAGTCGCGCAGATCATAAATATTGCCGCGCAGTGCATCAATTTCCTTAAACCAATGCTCGGTAATCCCGATGACGAGAAAATGAATTTTGCAACCGTCTTCGGGGAAGTACGTTGTTACTTCGCAGGAGATAAATGTATTGGGTAGGTCGGCGATTTCAAGCGCGCCATTGATGGTGTTGTGATCCGATATGGTCACAAAATCCATGCCGCGCTGCCGACAATTGTCATACAGTGCGCGAGGCTCCACAAAACTCTCAGGTGCGCCAATTTTACGCAGGAACCATTCGCTGGGGCGATTTGAATGTTTGCTGTGAATGTGGAGATCTGCCTTCGAAATATCATTTCCTGTTTGCATCTCACTCTCCTTGTGAATATTTCTAATCCAGAATGTACGGTGTGGGGTTTCAATTCGTGTTGCTGGTCGGTTAGAAATTGATCAGGGGCAACGATTCCCCCCCCCGTGTCCAGCTCCCGATAATTCATTGATTGATGCGGGCAAACCGTGTAGCGTTTCCGTTGTAAAGAAGATTTTCCCAAGAAAGGAAGCTGCCATGATGAGGGACATACGGATTACCCAGACGCTGATATTGATATTTGGTCTATCGCTAGCTGGCATGGCTGGCGCGCAAGCGCCCTTGTGGCTGGGAGACTGGTATCCGTCCATTGATGTGCAGGTTACGGCGGATAATAATGTGAATCGAAGCTTTGATGGTGATGGCGAGAAAAGTGATTTGATTATTGAGCCCGCCCTGCGCATTGAACGCCAAACTCCGATGGCTGCGGGGTTGGTGGGATATTTTGCGGGGACGGTACATGGGGAAATTCACGGCCGATACAATAAACTCAACTTTGTTGCCCCAGGAGTCGACACGGGTTTACGTCAACAACTGGGAGATTCTCCGTCGGCTCCCATCCTTACGGGCGGCATCCGCTTGCATTATGAATTCCATAATCAAGATCCTCGCTTTGGCGCTGAAATTCGTCCTCGCTTAGGGGTGTCGGTAGATATCGGCGGTATATTTGTAGGAGATCTTTTCTATGAATATGACAATCGGTTCGCCAGTGAGAATCCAGTGTATGACCGTAAAGGGCATGCGGTTGGCTTTGAGGGGGACGTGTTTTTGACGGAGCAAACAGCCGTGACGCTAGGCTATGTGTATCGTCGTGGCGATGTGATCGTGCATCAGCCTCGTCAGGATTTGGGCATGGAAATTCGTGGTGAACGGTTCCCCATTGATACCTTTCGGGAGCGATACGATGCGGTGAATCTTTCGGATGGCGATACGCATACAATCTCGTTGGGCGTACGACATGACCTGAGCTTGTACACGACAGTGCGAGTTGGTTTTGTGTATGAGGAGATCCGTGCTGACGGCGATAGTTATCCGAGCCAACAATTTGTTTTGGGTGTTTCGCATTTGCTGTAGGAGATCCGATGCAGCGCCTCCCGGCGGTAGCAGGTCTCTTCTATCCAGACGCGCCTGATGTTCTCAGCGACGTTGTGGATACGTATATGGCGGCAGCGGAGCATTCGTTTAGCCAGCTCCCAACTGCCATCATTGCTCCGCATGCTGGTTATGTCTACTCGGGGCCAGTGGCGGGCTCCGTGTACGGTGCCTGTCGTACCTGTAGTTCAGGAATTAGACAGGTAATTGTGCTTAGCCCGTCTCATCGAGTCGCGTTTTCGGGGTGCGCTTTGACGGATGCGGATTCTTTTGTCACACCTTTGGGCTCTGTTCCTGTGGATCGCTCTGCCCGCGCCCGGCTGGCGGATCTTTCCGATGTTCAGGTGCTGGAGGCGGCCCATGCTGATGAACATGGGATTGAGGTGCATTTGCCGTTCTTGCAGCGATTGTCGGATTCCTTTCACTTGGTTCCGATCGTGGTCGGTGACGCTGAGGGGGAGTTGGTCGAGACGATCTTGTTTCGCCTGTGGCAGAGGCAGGAGTCGCTGATTGTTGTGAGTTCCGATTTGAGTCATTATTTGCCGTACGCTGCGGCTCGACAGTTGGATGAGCAGACAGCGCATGCGATTGAAGAGGGGCGTCCCTCTGATATTGAGAGAGACCAAGCCTGCGGGCGAATTCCGATGCAGGGATTACTTCGCATGGCCAATCGATTGGGGTGGACGACGACTCGGTTGGATTTGCGTAATTCTGGAGATAGCGCGGGTTCTAAAGACCAGGTGGTCGGATACGGGGCTTGGGCACTGACTGAGGCTGCGGCATAGGCAAGGTGATGGCGGAAAAACCCATTGATCAAGACTATAAAGGCATGTTGCTCGACATCGCTGTACGAGCCATTGAAGCTGGCATGACGGGAGAATCAGCCTGGCCATTGGCTGGCATCGATTTGCAGACATTGCCAGAGGAGTTGGTCGTGACTCGAGCAACGTTTGTGACACTCCATTTGCGAGGGGAGCTACGAGGTTGCATTGGCTCCATGGAGGCCACGCGGCCCTTGGCGCATGATGTCGCCTACCACGCCTATGCGGCTGCTTTTCAAGATCCACGTTTTCCGTCATTGACACGAGCTGAATGGCCGGAGACGACCGTGCACCTTTCGATTCTCTCGCCGATGCAGGCTGTGTCTGTGGCCTCCGAGGAGGAATTGCTGGCCCTTTTGCGTCCCGGAATCGATGGGGTGCTTCTGGAAGAAGGGAGGCGGCATGCGACATTTCTCCCGTCGGTTTGGGAACAAGTGCCAGATCCGGCTGCTTTTGTGCGCCACCTGAAACAAAAGGGGGGATGGACTCTGGATGAGTGGCCTCCGCAAATGCGCGTCTTTCGTTACACAACGGAGTCTGTTCCGGCATGAGGGTGTTGATTAAACATCGGATTGAATATGTGGCATTGCGAGCCCTGAGCGGTTTGTTTTGTGTGTTGCCGTATCGAGTGGCATTGGCGGTTGGAGCGGGATTGGCATGGATCGCTTTCTACATCCTGCGCTTTCGTGTCGAGGAAGCGATGCGTCGGATTCAACTTGTCCTTGGCCCCGAGTGCTCGGGTCGTCAAGCGCGACGAATTGCGTGGATTTCGTTGCGCAACCTGTTCTTCAATGGCGTGGAAATTCTTCGGTTTCCAGTGATGCACCGGAAATGGGTAGAGACGTATGTGGATATACAGTGTTGGGGCTTTATCCGGGAACGCAGTGCGGGCCAGACAGGAGCGATTTTAGCCGTACCCCACATGGGGAATTGGGACTTGGCTGGCGTTGGCGTTAGTTTGTTGGGGGTGCCGATTTTTTTCATGGCCCGCCGTCAAAAAAATCCGCTGACCGATGCCTATTTGAATCGCTTGCGTGGAGTGACGGGTGTGGAGACGGTGTTAACCGATGATTCTGGCGCATTACGGAAAGCGGTTCGCAACTTGAAAGTGGGGAAGGTCTGGGCACTGTTGCCCGATGTGCGTGCCCGCGAAACGGGGATTGAGGTCGGGTTTCTCGGCGGGATGGCGGCCTTGGCAACGGGCATGGATGCGTTCGCGCGTCGCGCCCATGTGCCGATTGTTCCCGCATGCGCCTATCGCTATGGATGGACAAAGCACCGCTGGGTGACGTTTGATCCCGTCTTGCCGGATCATTCAGTCGATAAGGAAACGGATCAACGGCGGATTATGGAAGAAGTCATGACGCGCTTCGATGCGCAGATTCGATCGCATCCCGAACAGTACTTTTGGTACAACAAGCGCTGGATTTTGGATCCGCTCGATCCGCCCGTTGGAAAGAAGTGAAACTGGCTTCCCGCCTAAGGTCTGAGGAGTGGACATTTTGCAAGGACAGGAATGTCCTTGCTCCAGCCGGTGGGAACGTGGGCATTCCTGCCCAATGTATACTTTACTTGCTCGAGCCAAGTAGGAACGTAATGATTGTATTGCATCGGCGTTGCAATGCGTGAACAAACACGGTCGCGGCACCTACCGAATTGGCTAGGACATCCCAACTATTGCCGTGCCGGTGTGGCAATGTGCTTTGGATAAATTCCGTCAGTCCTCCGTAGAAACTGGCAATGAGAAAACCGATGAGTGCGGCCTGTCGATTTGTCAGGGAGATTGCCCACCGTGATGGGATGAACCATAACCAGGCTAACACAGCGAAGAGGCCAAAATGAATCAGCTTGTCGATGTGCGGAAACGCCCACGTCGGGGGTTCGGGGTCGACTTCCATCGTCAGGACGTAATAGAGGGTCACCATCCATGCAGTGGGTAACAGCCAACTGATTTGGAGCCAACGTCCAGGCATTAACATAATCCATCTGCTGCGGTTTCGTCACAAAAAGCTAAGTCTGGTTGCCGTTGGGTGTGCGGCAGGTTGCGTTCGACTTGTTCGAGCGCGGCGCGAAGTCCTTCCTCGATGACGGGATGATAGAACGGCATTTTGAGCATGTCGTGCACAGTCAGGCGTTGCTGGATACTCCAAGCCAGAAGATGTCCAAGATGTTCAGCTGCTGGAGCAAACATTTCCGAGCCTAGAAGTTCCCCGGTATCTGGCCGTGCATAAAGCTTGAGAATCCCGACGTTATCGCCCCGGATCACTGCGCGAGCTTGATCCTCGAATCGCTCCGAGCCTGTCACAAACGCACCGTCTGAAAGCGAGTCGAATGGGGCTCCGGCCGCGACAATGTTTGGATCCGAAAACGTGATTTGCAGCGGTGTGCGACGTTTGAAGCAGGTGGGTTCGGGACGCACGGCGTTGTAGCCTGCAATGCTGCCATCGTCCCAGGCCTCGTGGAGAATGGGGCGGGCAGTATTGACATCGCCCGCAAGGAAAACAGGGAGGTCGCCCACTTGCAATGTGCCGGGATCATAGAGGGGCACGCCTCGCTCATCCAAGGCCACGCCCAGTGTTTCCAGGCCCATATCATCCACATTGGGGTGTCGCCCCGTTGCCACCAGTACGGCATCGACAAGGGCGCTGCGCTCGCCGGCCGTGATGCGAATCGCTGTACCCTCTGCTTGCACACTCGGTGTTGCTCCGCGCCATAGAGTCATCTCTTTGCCCATTGCGGTAGCGGCTGCATCCAGCACCTCGGGATCTTTTAAGCCCCCCATATGCATGGACCGAGCCACACCGATCACCTCCACTCCGAGCCGAGCCATGGCTTGACCCAATTCCAAACCGATTACGCCCAGCCCGATGACCGCTACGCGCGGAGCCAGTGTTTCCATTTCGAAGAAGGTGTCACTGGTCCAAATCCGATCTCCCAACGTCTGCCAATCGGTTGGCACAGCGGGGCGAGATCCGGTGGCGATAATTACTGATTTGGCCCGCACAATCTGACCATCGACATCCAGCACGTTCGGTTCTAGAAAACGAGCTCGACCTTGTATAAATCGTTTGCCGAATGCCTCAGTCTTGCGCATCATCCCTCCCGCAAATCGATCCCGTAGCTCGCGTACACGACGCAAGGCTGCGGGGATGTCGACGGACAACTGGTCACTGCCCCGGATGCCTGACTGATCAAAAAGACTACGGCGATGGTAATCATGAGCAATTTGAATCAAGGCCTTGGAGGGCATGCAGCCGACCCGGGCACAGGTGGTGCCGTACGGGCCATCTTGAATCAAAACAAAATTCTCCGTCACCTTGCGGATCTGCCGAAGGGACACCAGTCCAGCCGTACCTGCACCCAAAATTGCGACATCGACATTTAATTCCTGCATCACGTGTATCCTCAGTGTTAATGAGCTTGTACCGTAGGAGCAGAAGCCAACAGGGTCAACAGGGAATGACTGGCCTCAGGGCAGACGCATCAAAATTTAGATCTTTGTCTGCGTCTGGCTCTCTTGCTGACGAGCCGGTTTTGGGAAGGACTCGGTGGGCAAAGGGCGAGACAGGCTCTTCCTGTCCACACTGGGGGTAGACATTTGCAAGGACAGGAATGTCCTTGCTCCGGGGGGTGGACATTTTGCGCTCATATTGAGGTCCCACACTT
>SLBD01000050.1 GCA_007126515.1 Kiritimatiellia bacterium | reverse complement strand
TGTGTTCCAATTCACGTACACCACGACATCGGCCCGCAGTGTTATCGATGGTGACATTGTAGATCGCACCTCGAAAGCTGCGCTTAACTGTAGCTGTTGGTACCTTTGCAGATAGACAGGGATCGATCACTAAACCGTCGTAGCCGCGCCGCACGCCCAGCATCCATTCAATCAGCACCATCGTAAACCAAGGTGCGGTGCCGGTGCGCCAGGCATACCCGGATTTACCCGGCGCTTCGGGGAGCAGGTCGAATTTATTGACGAAAGCAAAGGGCTCCATGCCAGAGCGCGAAATCGGGTTTTCGGGATTGTCCGGCGCGACGCGCAGATACGTCTGCCACGCTTCCTCGGCGCGGCCCAGCAGACAGTCTGCGAGCGCCTTGAAAGCGGATGCATGACAGTAGCAGCCCCCATTGGTGTTGGTGTAGGGCATCGTCAAGGAAAAGCGACCAATCCGTTCGTCATAGCCCGTCAGCGGGGGATCACAGATCACATAGCCCTCTGGCTTGGTGCAATACTGGTCGACCGCTTTCATACAGCGTTGGGCGCGGTCTGAGTCAGCGATGCCTCCGATCACGGCCCATGCCTGCGTGTTCAGGAAGAGGCGGGCTTCTGTGTGCTGTGCTGACCCCAGCGGATAGCCATCTTCGCAGAGGGTGCGCGTGTACCACTCTCCATCCCAGGCATGCTGGTTGATATTCTTGCCCATAACGCGATGAATGGAACGACATTCTTCTGCCGTTGCCGTATCGCCGATCCGCTCAGCCAGTTCCGCGATTTCGAGGCAGCCGTGGCAGAGTTGCTGGCTGACCATGACACTCTCCCGTTCTCCGGTCTTTTCGGAGGGTTCAAGTCCGTCGTTCCAATCGGCAAAGTGTTGACGGCACAGCCCACGCTTGCCTGTGTCATTCGCCAGGTAGCGATATGTGCGCTGCACGTGATCCCAGACCGTGCCGGAGTCGCTGCATTCGAAATAGGGAACCACTTCCTTGAGCAGGTCAAAATCACCCGACTCTTTGATCAACCAAGGCACCGTCATTAGAATCCAGGCGGGCTTATCGGAATAGGTCAGGCGGTTGAAAGGTCGGAAGCTATGCAGCACTTCGCCCGACGGCTTTTGCGAAGCCAGTGCCCTCAGAATATTGGTTCGCGCAGTGGGATAGTCATACATTGCGACGGCGCAATCCGTTTGCAGGTTGTCACGAAACCCCGACTTGTCGATCAGATAGGATGTCATCTGCTTCTTGACGAACAAGTTGATCAGTGCATCACGATCCTGATTCTCCGTGCCGGTGTTGACGCGAAAGGCTTCGGCATGACTGCGTTCCACTGCGCCTTGTTCCTGGCAAAGTTGATCAAGCTGGCTGGGCGTGATGCGTTCGCGCAGGGCGTGAACGTCATCGATGTTGTCACAGTGGCCGATCAAGAAATCGGCCCGACCTGAACCCCGGGGCGCCAATGTTAATGGCACCTGGATGATGGCGGCGCAATCGGGGCCCTCGTCAGCTCGATTATCGCAGTTCCACCCATTCAGAATCCGAGGGGCGGACAAAGAATAGTCGGCCCGCGTAAAATGGTCTCGATAACCATTCACCCCGGCACATTCGTTCAGCGATGTCATGAAGCCACGAATCCAACCTTTGGGGAACCGTTGCACATCGCGATTGGCAACAATCACCGTGCTGGATTCCGGATGCACGGCGGACACATTGGTGCGCCCGAAGGGACGGCCTTCATGATCCTTGCCGCTCATCGGCATCAGCGCGTACGAAAAAATCGAAAGTCGGCGGGGCCGATCAGACAGATTCGTAACCATGCAAGTCCAGGCCTCGAAGGCCTCTGTGCGGGGAACGAACAGGCGCCAGGAGACACGCAAGTCTATGCAAGTTGACTGGATCACCGTTTTTTCTGGGTAAAACTCACAGTCATAATCCGCAACCGGAGTGGGCGCGGGCATGCCCGCAGGAGAGAAGACCTCACCCGTGTCCTCGTCGCGTATATAGAGAGTCTTGCAGTCGTAACCGACCAGCTCGATGGTGAACCCATCGTCGAATCGGACCATCGTGTGGCCATCGCCAATGTGGGTTGCCTCGACATAGTACTCGACGGGACCTGGCTGATTGTAATGAATATTGCGCCATTTGCGGGGCGGTTCGGCCGTCAGGCGATAACAGCCCGCTTCCAGGTCGAATTGGCCATAGGGTTGTGATTTCATTTTCTCGTTCTCCTGTCACCGGACCAAGGACATTCCTGTCCTTGATCTTCACTCAGACCGCGCCTTCTTCAGCAAGGACAAGAATGTCCTTGCTCCCAGTGCTTCTTTCCTCTCTCCGGACCAAGGACATTCCTGTCCTTGGCGATCTCACTCCAAAATCTTCACCACTTTTGCCGGATTCCCGGCCGCAATGCCGTGCGGCGGGACATCCTTCGTCACAATTGCGCGAGCCGCGACGACAGCGTGGTGGCCGATTGTCACGCCTTTCATGATCATTGCATCCAAACCGATCCAGGCATGATCCTCGATCACTACTGGGGCACGTTTGTGGGCGGCGGGTTCATCCGGTAGTCGGCGGTCCAGCACGTGGCCGTCTGTATCCATAATCACCACGCCGGGCCCAAATAAGACACCGTTGCCAATCGTCACGGA
>SLBD01000051.1 GCA_007126515.1 Kiritimatiellia bacterium | reverse complement strand
GCCCCGACCAAGACTTGCCGACGAGCTTTATCGATTTCCGCCTGCGTGAAGGGCTCCTCCTGCCAACGGGCGATCTCGGCGGCAACGGCAGCAATCACTTCTTCCTCGCGATCGGGATCAAAGGTGGCGCTGATTCCCACCATGCCGGGTTCCTGCGGATTGTAGGCCCACGCTCCAATGCGGTGAACCAGTCCCTGTCGATCGCGGATTTCACGAACAAGCCGACTGCTCTCTCCTCGACCGATGACTGCGGCCAACACTTCGAGAGCGGCGGCATCGGGATGATGAAACGGAATAGAATGCCATCCCCAGGCAGCCCGAGAGACTTCGTAGGGACCGGTTTGTCGGGCAAAGCGCGGACTCATCTGCGTGGGTTCCTGGGGCAGGACAATCGGCGGTCGCATCCGCCGCTCAAACTCGGCAAATTGCTCCCGAATGGCCGCCTCCATAACCAACGGATCGACATCGCCGGCAACGGCAACGATCATGTTATCGGGCCGATAATGGATACGGAAGAAACGCAGCAGATCCTCGCGGGTAGTTTGCAAAAAGACTTCGCGATATCCGATTACCGGATGTCGGTGCGGATGGACTCGAAAGGCGGTAGCCCACAACAGTCGCCCTAGCTCACGTTGCGGATCATCGCGATTCATGGCCATTTCCTGCAGGATGACCGTCTGCTCCCGCTCCCACTCGTCTTCAGGGAAGGTCGCGTTTTGAACCGCATCGGCCAAGACATCTAGTCCCGTTTCCCAGCGTGCCGACGGCATAACGACATGGAATACAGTGCGGTCGAAGGTCGTATAGGCATTCACACGACCGCCGGCATCAGAAATCTCGCGAGAAATATCGCCAGGGGTACGTGTTGGGGTCCCCTTGAAAATCATGTGTTCAACGTAATGCGCCAACCCCGCGCCCAAGAATTCATCCTCGTGGATGGAGCCGGTGCCAAACCACGTTTGAATGGCCACAACAGGCGCGGTGGGGTCAGGTTTAATTACCCCAATGATGCCGTTGTCCATCGTAAAGCGATGGATACGGTCATGGGCAGCTCGCAAGACCGCCACAGGATCATCGGTCATGGCTTCGGCACGAGCAAATTGAGCACTGAGCATAAGCAATCCTAGCATAAATCGTTTCATGAGATTCTCCCAAAGGATGGATGCCAAATCATAAAACGATCGAAAGGAATGTCAACTGATTGGCATACGGGCCACAGGGCAAACGCATCTAAATTCCCAGATGTTTGTCCCATTCTGGCTCCACCAGGGTGGAACAGACATCTTGCCTGTTCTTTTCCAATAAATCGGCCCTGTGAAAAAGCCTGAAATCCTGCTTCCATGGGCAAGAATGCCCATGTCCCCACGTGCTGGAGCAAGGACATTCCTGTCCTTGCAAAATGTCTAAGATTACAGACTGCCGCGCTCGGTAATCTGTTTCTCAGCTTTCTTTAAACTCTGAGACCAAGGCCTGGAAACTCTTCTTGGCATCCCCAAACAGCATGCGCGTGTTTTCCTTAAAGAACAGCGGATTATCGACACCTGCAAACCCAGGATTCAAGCTCCGCTTGGACACAATACATGTGCGGGCATGGTCGACGTTGATGACGGGCATCCCCCACAATGGACTGTTCTCATCTTCGCGCGCCGCAGGATTGACGACGTCGTTGGCACCGATGACGATCGCGACATCGACTGTAGACATGATCGGATTCACATCCTCGGGCACGACCAGCTGTTCATAAGGCACATTGGCTTCGGCCAGCAAGACGTTCATATGACCTGGCATCCGGCCCGCGACGGGATGGATGGCGTACTTCACTTCAGCCCCATTCGCTTCCAACAATTCGCCCAACTCGCGGACGACATGTTGTGCCTGGGAAACCGCCATGCCGTATCCAGGTACAAACACGACCGAACGAGCTGCCTCGAGAATATAGTAGGCATCTTCGACAGACACGGGGTTGGCTTCCCCTTGGTAGCCACCGCCTGCACTGCTGCTGGTCGTGGCGCCAAATCCACTAAAGAGTACATTCGCCAACGAGCGGTTCATGGCTTTGCACATAATCGATGTCAGGATCAAACCACTGGCTCCGACCAAGGCACCAGCCACAATTAACACGTTGTTGAGAATCACAAAGCCGGCTGCGCAGGCCGCGAGTCCCGAGTAGCTGTTCAGCAACGCAATCACTACGGGCATGTCGGCTCCACCGATCGGAATCACTGCCAGCACGCCCAAAATCAGTGACAACAAAATCATCAGGATCAACGGCGTGTAGCCGCTGCCTGTAAAGGCAAAGATCAAGACCAGTGCAATCGCCGCCACCAGCAAGAAGGCATTCACCATTTGCTGTCCGGTGAATAGCAGCGGTTTTCCATCCATCTTTTCCGCCAGCTTCGCATAGGCGATTAAACTGCCGGAAAAGGTAATGCCGCCAATCAAGACTGCCAGAGAAATGGCAATCAAGGTAAAACTGGAGCTGTCACGCGCGGCATGGAACTCGGCCCAGCCGACCAGCAAGCTGGCGATACCACCGAACCCGTTGAATAGAGCTACCATTTCCGGCATCGCTGTCATTTTGACCATGCGAGCTGCCGTGGCACCGATCAAGCTGCCGATAATCAGACCAAGCAGAATCCATTGGTAGCTCATTCCCTGGTAGAACAAGGTCGCAACGACCGCAATCAGCATTCCGAGTGCAGACACCATGTTACCGCGGCGGGCCGTTTCCGCCGAACTCAACATCTTCAATCCGAAGATGAACAGGATGGAGGCCAGAATATAACTAATATTAATGACTGTGCTCATGTTAGCGCGCCCCTCCCTCTTTCTTCTTGAACATGGCCAACATGCGGTTGGTAACCATGTATCCACCCACCACATTGATGGTGGCAAACGTGACCGCCAATGTTCCCAGTAGCGTCCCCAAGGCTCCTCCGACTCCTAATCCGGCAGCTGCTAAGGCACCCACAATCGTAATCCCCGAAATCGCGTTCGATCCGGACATCAGCGGCGTGTGCAGTTGTGACGGGACCTTAGAAATCAATTCAAACCCTAGAAAGATCGCGAGCACGAAGATGAACAGCAGCAGGCCCATCGGCGGTTCATCTCGATCCGTACGCAGTGCCTCGGGCTCGATCATAACGGCCTCAGGCGGCAGCGGTATGATCGCCGCCCTTGCGCGCGGCGCAACGGCTGGCTCTTCTTCCGGTTCTGCCTCATCGACAATTGCCAAGGCCTCTTCTTCAGCTTCGGCCGCGTCCTCAACCTCAGGTTCGATATCGGCTACCGGGACTTCTTCGGCAAGTTCCTCTAAAATCGTCTCTACAACCGGATCTTCGACCGGTGGCAATTCCTCTATCGGCAAGGGGGTCGGTTCCGGAACCAATACATCAGACTCCGACACAATAATACGGACAGGGGCACCCGTCTCCGGCTGAACGACGTGCAGGAAGACATGATGTTCGGAGGGTTCTGCGGCCACTTCACTGACAGTCAATCCACCCAATATCAACAAGGCCGCGACGGCCATGCCGATCCATGGGAATGTTGTGTGCATTTGCTTCATGATTCCCCTCCCAAATTCCAAACTTTCTTTAGCAGTTCGTTCACAATGGCACCGTCATGGGTCAGGAGCGCTCCCTGAATGATTTCGTCTTCTTGATTCAGCACAAACGTCTTGCCTTCTTTGTCCCAGAAATGCTCGATCAGATTGATCAAGTTGCTGGAGTACATTTGGCTGGCATGCTCTGGCACTCGTCCCGGCAAGTTTCCGTATCCGAGAATAGTGACACCATTGACATCCACCTCTTCGTCCAATCGAGATCCAGCCACATTACCACCGGTTTCAACAGCCATGTCGACAACTACGCTGCCCGGTTGCATGCCAGCAATAATCTCCTCTGTCACAATTAACGGGGCCTTGCGACCGAAGACTTGAGCAGTGGTGATAACGATATCTGCCTGCGCACAGGCCTTCGCCATCGCCTCACGCTGTTTCGCTAATTGTTCTTCAGTCAGTTCTCGCGCATATCCATCCTTAGTCTGTCCGGTTTCGCCGAGATCGACTTTGATGAATTTCGCCCCCAGCGATGCCACTTGCTCTTCGACCACCGGCCGCGTATCAAAGGCCTCGACGCGAGCCCCCAGACGCTTGGCTGTGGCGATCGCCTGCAAGCCGGCCACACCAGCGCCGATCACAAACACACGGGAGGGCGACAGCGTGCCTGCAGGCGTCATCATCATCGGCAGAATCTTCGGAGATTTGTTGGCAGCCATCAGTACCGCCACATACCCGCCCAGATTGGCCTGCGAACTCAAGGCATCCATTTTTTGGGCAATCGTCGTGCGCGGGATCATTTCCATACAGAATCCACTGACCTTTGCTTCGGCCAAGGCATCAATCAGCTCTCGCTCATTAAACGGATCCAGGTAACTGACGAGAATGGCACCCGGCTTCATGCCCGCCACATCTTCCAGCGACGGCTTGCGCAGTCGCAAAACCATGTCTGCCGTGCTCAGCCCCTCCTGACGATGGCTGGCAAGTTTAGCGCCGACCTTCTCAAACACCTCATCGGGTATCCCGATTGTAGCGCCTAGGCCCGCCTCAATCACAACATCGGCACCCGCCTTCACAAGTCGTTCGACCCCGGCGGGGAGCATGGCAATCCGGCGTTCCTGCGGATGATCTTCTTTTGGAATAAATAGTTGCATACATTCCTTCCCTGTTAATTCGTGGGAGTTATCCGGCGGGAAGTCTACCCAAGTCGCAGTGTGGGTCAAGCTTTACAGACAGCTTTGAATAAAGAATTGAGTCCTCATCTCAAATTGACTATGAATCATAAGCAGCTTACGATTAGAGCAATCATGAACCCCGAAATCAGAGACTACATGGCGCAGATTGGTCGGCGAGGTGGTTTGCGGAGCAAACGCGCTCTGGCCCCTAGCGAAGCCAGAAATATGTCCTATATCAGGGAGATCCGGCGGGCTTATCGCGAATTTCACGCACAATGCTTCTGGAGCAACCCGAAAGAGTACCGCCCGAATCTGAACGATGCCCCGTGGATCATTAGTCAATTGAAGAAATCCGGCGGTATGGCTGGCTGGAAAAGGGCTACCCGTTTATGCCGTTAACAACGATTCAGAAGCAAGTGCTTTTCTTGCTTGCAGCTAATCGGTCAGAGGATAGCCATCTGGCGGGCGCGGCAGGGTTGCATATGTCGGAGAAGTCTCCTCGCCGAAGTGCCGATATCGACCTTTTCCATGATTGTGAACAAGCCGTTGCGATGGCCTTTAAAATGGATCGGCAATTGCTCGAAAGCAATGGCTACACGCTGTCTCTTCAATTTTCGCAACCGGGATACATTCGCGCCATTGCCTCAGATCGCCAAAGCGAGCAGGTTCGTATCGATTGGGCGTATGATTCCGTTTGGCGTTTCATGCCTGCTGTGAAGTTGGAGAATGCAGGTTATGTCCTACATCCAGTCGATTTAGCGGTAAACAAGGTCCTCGCTTTGATTGGCAGAGAAGAGCCTCGGGACTTCATCGATGTGGTGTATCTTCATCAACGTGTGCTCCCTTTGGGTGCCTTGGCTTGGGCGGCATGCGGCAAGGACCCGGGACTGAATCCGCAAATGGTACTGGAACTTCTCTCTCGCCGCGGCCGCATCCGTCCCGAGGAGTTGCAACGCTTGGATTTGGCCGTAAAACTTGATCCTGTCGAACAGGAACTCATCTATCGGAAGGCACTTGAGGAGGGCCGATCGTGGCAAGATTCTCGTCCACCGGAAGAAGCAGGTTGCTTGTATCGACGCCCTCAAACTGGTTGTTTTTTTGCGCCGCATGACGATGAGCCCTGTGTCATTCATCGCGGCTCCAGAAAGGGTGTACTGCCAATGCCCTGTACGGAAAAGACGTATGTGAACGAGGCGGCTGAGCGTACAGAGCTCGAATCCTTCTTTGAACAGAGGATCAGCCGTTCTAGAATGGATGGATAAAATGAATAGCGAGATGATCAACAAAAATACGCCGCCTTTGTTGGGCGCCGACATGATCACGCTGCCACAAGGATTTCGGGCCGCCGGGATCGCGGCAGGAATCAAGGCCAGCGGCGCCAAGGATTTGGCGATGATTGTGTCGGACCCGCCGTCCACCATTGCCGGTGTATTCACCAGCAACCGCGTCTGTGCGGCGCCAGTGAAGTGGTGCCGGGCGGGACTGGAAGGGGGCAAGGCCCAGGCTGTTGTTACCAATAGTGGCAATGCGAATGCCTGCACAGGCGAACAAGGCATGCGAGATGCCGCCCAAATGGCGCAATGGACGGCAGACCAACTTGAGGTCCCTGTCGATCACGTTTTTGTCTGCTCGACGGGTTCGATCGGATTTCCGCTGCCGATGGACAAGATTGAGTCGGGCATTCAGCAAATTGTTCCAGAGCTCTCCCCCGCTGGCGGCAAAGCGGCGGCGGAAGCCATCATGACAACGGACCTGCACACGAAACACTGGACGGTTAAAGTTGAAATCGAAGGCCAACCCGTCGTCGTCAGTGGCATTGCCAAGGGAGCCGGCATGATTGAGCCGAACATGGCAACGATGTTGGCGTTTTGTATGACGGATGCAGAGATAACACAGTCGGCTCTCCAAGCCGCGCTGCATGATGCTGTGAATCAAAGCTTTAATCGGATTACCGTCGATGGCGATCAAAGCACGAATGACACTGTGCTTTTACTGGCCAACGGAACGGCGGGTCCTGCTCATCCTCTGGACGAATCGCATCCCGACTGGTCTGCATTCGTTGCGGCATTAAAGGAAGTGACCTTGCAGTTGGCGCTCAAAATCGTGGACGATGGCGAGGGATCTAACAAGCGAATCACCGTCCGAGTCGAGGGGGCCGCATCCGATGCCGATGCGGATCGGGCCGCCCGAGCGATTGCAAATTCGTTCCTAGTCAAGACCTCCTGGGCAGGGGCACATGCCATCTGGGGCCGAGTTATGGAGACGATGGGATACTCCGGAGCAGAAATCGATGAAGATCGAGTCGATATTTGGTATGATCAGATTCACGCAGTCAACGATGGAATTTCCGCAGGCGCAGAGCGGTCAGAAATCGAAGCTGTGATCGCTCAGCCCCGATTCACACTAAAAGTGAATCTGAATATTGGATCAGGGAGCGCAGTGGTGTATACCTGTGAGATCACAGAGGAATATGTGCGCATCAATGTGGAATAGATTCATTCCAAGCGGGTGTTCTACCTCTACGTATTTGATTATCATTTTTGGGAACCAACTCTATGCAACATGTAATTGAAAAGGCATCGGTATTGATTGAGGCGTTGCCGTACATTCAGCGATTCCGAGGGGAAACGGTCGTCGTCAAATTTGGCGGCAGCATCATGGAAGATAAAACAGGTGTTGAGAATATTCTCAAGGACATTGCCTTTATGGCCTGTGTTGGACTGCGCCCTGTGATTGTTCACGGGGGGGGTAAGGAAATATCGCAACAGATGAAAGCCGCTGGCTTGAAAGCAAATTTCATCAAAGGACTGCGTGTCACAGATGCCGACGCTATCCGCATTGTTGAGCAGGTCCTCAACCATTCTGTTAATCCGCGCTTGGTCAAGGTGCTGCAGTCGTATGAATGCAAGGCCCGCGGGCTGAGGGGCGATGATATCTTGCATGTGAAAAAACATACTGAAAAAGATGCCGACACAGGAGAGCTCCTGGACTGGGGATATGTTGGCGATGTCACATCGGTTGATATTGCACCCGTCGAAGCCTTCTTGCAGGCTGGCATCACGCCGGTGATCACTCCACTGGGCCGTGGTGATGAACGATATATTTATAACATCAATGCCGATGACGCGGCTGCAGCCATTGCCAAAGCGCTAAAGGCACGCAAGCTCGTGTTCTTGTCGGATGTACCGGGATTACTGGCAGATCCCACCGATCTGAAATCCCGGATTTCAACGGTCAAAATTGACGAGGTGAATGCCTTGATCAAGCGAGGGATCATCGACGGCGGAATGCTTCCCAAGATCATGGGAGCCGTCAATGCTTTAACATCGGGTGTCCTGAAAACGCACATCATTGATGCAGGCATGCCCCACTCCTTGCTTTTAGAATTATTTACCGAAAAGGGTGTGGGCACCGAAATCGTGCAGTAGATTTTGACATGAGCACATCCGAACAACTGAAGAAACTTCACGACCGATTCGTCGTACCCACCTACGCCCCCGACCTGTTGCTGGTGAAAGGTCGGGGCACCAAAGTATGGGATGCGGAGGGGCGATCGTACCTAGACTTTCTGGCCGGCATTGCCGTCACCAACCTCGGCCATGGCCACCCTCGCCTCTTGCGCGCGATTCGGCAGCAATCGCGCAAATTGATGCACGTCTCCAACTTGTTCTACAACGAACTGCAACCCAAACTCGCAGAGGCCTTGTCGCAGCGATCCTTGGGCGGCAAGTGTTTTTTCTGCAACTCGGGCGCCGAAGCCAATGAAGCGTTGATCAAGCTCGCCCGCTTATGGGGCCAGGACCAAGGACGATACGAAATCATTACGATGCGGAATTCGTTTCATGGCCGGACACTCGCAACGCTCACGGCAACCGGACAGGATAAAGTCAAAAAAGGATTTGCTCCCCTGCCCGAAGGCTTTACGTACGCCAACTTCAATGATCTCGATTCCGTCCGCCAAGCAATTTCAGATAAAACCGCTGCCATCCTGGTCGAGGCTGTTCAAGGCGAAGGCGGCATCCGCCCCGGGCGGCCCGATTTCATCAAAGGGCTCGAAACTCTTTGTCGACAGAAAAACATCTTACTCTTCTGTGACGAAGTTCAATGTGGCATCGGACGTACGGGTCATTGGTTTGGTTATCAGCGTTACGGAATCATGCCGGACGCGATTGCCATGGCCAAGGGATTGGGAGGCGGTTTCCCGATTGGCGCCATTGCCACCGCACCCCAGGTCGCGGATGTACTCCAAACGGGCAGTCATGCCACAACGTTCGGGGGCACCCCACTTGCGTGTGCAGCCGCACTGGCTGTGATTGACGCCATAGAAGCCGAAGGGCTATTGGCAAATGCCAGCCGCATGGGCGACTTATTCATGGAGAAGCTCAAGCAGGTTGCGGCCAAATATGCCTTCATCCGTGAAGTGCGCGGCGCAGGCTTGATGATTGGATTGGTTCTCAATCAACCTGCCAAACCTCTGGAATTGTGGCTGCGCAAGCAGGGCGTCATCGCCTTAGCAACCGCAGAAACCGTACTTCGATTTCTTCCACCACTAACAGTGCGGGCCAACGAAATACGCAAGGCAGCGAAAGCCGTCGACCACGCCTGTGCTGCGTGGGTCGCAGAAGCCGAGCGCCCCGGTCCCGATGACGAAACGGCTCGGTTCAAGCACCTACGGCTAAACGCAGAGTAGGAGTATCCACGGCCTCGAACGAAGTGCTTTCTCCTCTATAGCCGGGCACGTTGGGCCCGGCCGGAAGCGCCCATTGGCCTTCGCGGGCTACGTAGGGACAAGCCTTGCATGTCTACAGGCTAATGCACAGATTTGATCACTATCACGGCACCAGCTCCACATAGCTGCTGTCGACTTCCATGAACACCGACTGCTGAATCATTTCAATGCTGATGACGACCTTTGTTCGCTTGTCGATCCGTTCAACAATGCCTTCCACCCCTTTGAACGGTCCGCCCGTAATCCGAACCGGCTTGCCTGCTTCCAAATACGGCATCAGATCCACCATTTCGCCCGCCAACAAAGCCCGCTCCACCTGCTGCAACTGATGGACGAGACCGGCTTGATCCACCACCTTCAAGACATTAGCCACATACTGGTTACTACGCAGTAAGTTCACATCTCTTGAGGGGAAACGGCCAAAAATATATCCAGGAAACATCGGCGACCAGAACGTCCGGACACGGCTCCCATAGCGGTGATCCTTGCGCCGCAAAGGCAAATACATCGTCGCTCCGGCCAACTCAAAGGATTGCTGCGCCTTTTTCTCAGCCCGCGGACGCGTATGCAGAATCACCCATTCCTCCCCCTCCGGGGCAGGCTGGACAACGGCCAAAGGAGATTCAAAATTTGTCACATCGCTGGATTCAATATCAGTCATGGTCTAGTTATTATCGGATCGCGAGACACTTGTCAGCATTGATTCATACTTGGCCAGACTCACAGCAGTTCAAATTGCGATCGGCACGGCTCGCTCGGTGAGCTCGCCCTACCTTTCAGTTTGCCCCTTTCCCGAAACATGCGGGCGGGTGAGCCGTATGCTTGAATCGGAGGACATAACTAGAATTACTGGCAGACTCCAGACTTGATTTCACAGAGCAAACAATTACTCTATACCCACTCACTTGCCGAATGGTGTAATGGTAGCACAGCAGATTCTGGTTCTGCTTGTCTAGGTTCGAGTCCTAGTTCGGCAACCACATTCAATCAACGAGTTACGCGAATCCCCTCCTCCCGCCAAAATCGCGCAATACCATTTTGATACCAGCCTGAGGCCAAAAGAGACACCCTGAACGCTCAGAAACAGGCCGACGCGATTGCGATAAGAACCCGAATAATGGGCTCGTCCTAGATTCCTGTGCACGCTACAGTATATTGATGAAAATTGTGTATATCGAAACGTCAGTCGTCAGCTATCTAACGGCTTTGCCTGCGCGAGATTTACTTGCCGCAGCTTGGCAAAGTGCCACTCTGCAATGGTGGAAGGAAAGGCGTCCATCCTTTGAGTTATGTACATCGCAATTGGTTTTGGACGAAGCCGCAGAGGGTGATCGAGAAGCTGCTGCAAGGCGTTTGAATAGCTTAGATGGCATCCCGCTCCTTCCCATAACCGATGCCGTTAGTGATTTGGCGGCCAATTTGGTGAAAGAGGGGGCTTTGCCCAAAAAGGCAACTGACGACGCAGTGCATCTGGCCACTGCAGCATATCATGGAGCAGACTACTTGCTGACTTGGAATTGCCGTCACCTGGACAACGCGGAGATGAAGCCGGTGATGCGTAGCATTTGCGCGATACAGGGATATATTTGTCCAGAGATTTGCACGCCTCTGGAACTGATGGGAGATGAAAAATGAAAGATGCCGTACTGCAAGAACTGTGGAAAGCCAAGGATGATATTGCTGCACGTGACAACTATGACGTGCGTCAGTTGGTCGAATCGCTCAAAGCAAAAGAAAAAACCTCAGGACACGAGATCCTTGACTTGCATGTCCGAAGGAAAGGGGGCCTGACTGCAGCTCGTTGAATAATGTTATTCCGTGATACCATTTTGATCCCATCCACAGTGTTTCAGGATGTTTCAGGCGAGTTCAGAGGGTAGATTCTGGATCTGCTTGTCTAGGTTCGAATCCTAGTTCGGCAACCACCCTCAATCGTCCGGTGCCTGCGCGAATTCCTGATCATCACCAGGCGGCAAGATAAAAGATCCACTCCCCCAATCGGCTCGACGCCACGCCTCTTTGGCTGCTTCAATTTTCTCTTTCGAGGATGCCACGAAATTCCACCAGATATAACGCGGACCATTCAACGTCGCTCCTCCCAGGATCATCAAGCGCGCCCCCTGCGGTCCGGCTGTAACCGTAATCGGATCACCTGGTCGGAACACCATCATCCGCGCTTTCTCGAACAGCTGGCCCGCCACGATAATCTCGCCCTCTACAATGTAGACACCGCGATCCTCATGCTCATCGGGTAACGGCAAGCTCGCATTCGGGGCCAGCTTTGCGTCGATATAGAACATATCCGAAAAAGTCGCCACAGGCGATTTTTCGCCGTAGGCAGAACCAACAATCAGTCGCAGCTGTTTTCCTTCAGCATCCAAGTACGGGAGTGATTCTTTCGACCAATGTTCAAACCCAGGATCCGTATCCTCTTCATCTTCCGGCAGGGCAACCCAAGTCTGAATGCCAAATAATCTATGGGGATGCTGACGTGTGATCGGGCGCGTGCGCTCGGAATGCGTCACCCCTCGCCCCGCCGTCATCCAATTGACTTCACCAGGCAGAATGACTTGATCGCTGCCCAGTGAATCACGGTGATGAAACTCGCCTTGATATAGATACGTGACCGTAGACAAGCCGATGTGAGGATGGGGTCGAACATCAATCCCCTGCTGCGACAAGAACTCTGCGGGCCCAGCCTGATCAAAGAAGATAAATGGGCCGACCATTTGTCGCTTGGGCGCAGGCAACGCTCGCCTCACCTCAAACCCGCCCAGATCACGTGAACGTGGAATGATCAGTGTTTCGATACTGTCAATTTGCGTTGCCGATGGACAGGTTGGGGCCAATGCCGGATTCCAGCTCATTTGTATCCTTTCGATCCCATTAACGATTAAGCCAGTAGCGTAGCATCACTCGGACGAAATTGCCAAGCAGCGGGATGACAAACAGGGCAGCAAACATACAATCGGGAAAGAAGGAAATCAGACAAATTGAGCGGCGGTCATTCACCCCTTGAATCTGACTCCCTTGTCCGCATTCAGCCTCCTACCCGAATCTGGGACCCAGCACGCAATAACTGGCAATTTCTTATTCATGAAAGGTCAGAATTTCAGGAATTACCCGATATCCGTCCGTAGAAAAAATAAATAAGATATTTCTCACATAAGCTTTTCTATATTTTGTTTTTGATCTTTTTGAATACCCCAAACCAGATCCACGTCATATTCATGGAGTGAACACCTGCGACGGAGCTGAAAGGAGAAAGCGCAATGAAAACACTGACTTCCATCTCGCAGTGCGAGCCTAACCGGACGCGGGAAAAGACAAGCGCACAATCCAGACGCCAGATGAGCTGCATAGCGCTGACTCGGATCATCTTTGGAACGCTTCTACTTCTATTTACTTCTGCCTGCGCCACCATTGACCCCGTCACGGGAAACAAGGTCTACAACCTGTGGACCATTCAAGATGACATCCAAATGGGGAAAGATGTTTACAATGATATGCAAAAATGGGCTCGCGAACAGAAGATTCCAATCAATCAGGACCAGGAACGGCTGGCTCAATTGAATCGGATCATGAATGATATTGCCGCTGTATCACATTTGCCTGACTTGCCTTACGAAGTCATGCTACTCGAGCATCAGATGGCCAATGCATTTGCGTTGCCGGGAGGCAAGTTCGTTTTCTTTTCGGGATTATACGACCCCAAAAATGGATTGGTTCGAGACGAAGACGAACTGGCCTTCGTTATGGCGCACGAGATTGCTCATGTTAATGCTCGGCATTCAACTCGAGCCATGACCCGGGCCATGCCCATCAACCTACTCTTACTCGGAGGAATGATCTATGCAGACCTCAAAGATAAAGAGGACTTACAGCTTATCCTTGGGGGCGCGTTTGTGCTCCACGAAGGTCTGTTGATGACCAAATACTCGCGACGAGACGAGCGCGAGGCGGATGAAGTTGGCCTGATGTATATGGCACGGGCCGGCTATAACCCAGAAGCTGCTGTGCGGGTCTGGGAACGGGTCGCAGCAGACGAGTCGCGATTGATGAAGAACGTCAGCTTCTTGTCTACCCATCCGCCAAGCAGCGAGAGGGCTCGGCTACTACGCAGACGTCTTCCCGCCGCCTTGGCGGCTTACGAAGAAACCAAGGCACTGGCCGTAGCTCATCATGTTCCCGGGCCATCGTTACGCGAAGAACCGGGCCCCCGCTGGTCTCGTATACAGGACCCCGAACGCGCCCTCGTGTCACCGCGAGATAATGCACAGATGCATTAGGGTTGAAGAACCTAACCCAATAAGGAAATCCCATGATCCCGCCCTGCCCTGACATTAAAGCATTTCGGTACGCAAAGATCACAGCCTGTGTGGCGGCGCTTATTTTCTTAATTATCAACTTCGGGCTATCTTCCATCCTGCTCGATCGCCAGGATCATTCACTCTTGATCATGGGTGGATTAAGTTTTCTTTTCTTGTTGATCAGCCTCTTCTTCCTCTACAGCACGTGGTGGGAGACACGTCGCTACCAAAAGATCTGCCAGGGAGACAACCTGGTCGTTTGCTGGCAGTATGATCCTTCTGAAATTCCTCGCGGAATCATCGGCAAACTGTTTCCCAATCTGCCCAAATACCAAAATCCGTTTGCGTTGATTTCGCGTGTCGGAACCTATGTATCCTATAAAGAAACCAATCAGTAGGGCTTCTGGTCCAAGCCGAATACTTTAGAGAGCATCGACCTACACACGATCAAAGGGAGACCCCACCTCTTCTTTACGGTCACTTCGCCATCCGGAGCTGGTGGAGTCTATGTTCGCGATTCGTCTCTCTTCAGTCATGCAGTTCTAATTCCTCAGGGCAAAGACGTGGAAGCGAAAGAGATGATCAACTATTTCGTCCAAGAACTCCATATTGAAGACCGCACCCGCTTGCCGTCAAAGGGTCAATAACGTATGTGGCCGGTGAAAATATTTTTGTCTATTCTTCGCTGATACCTTCGCGCACTTGGCGGGAGATCCAGCGGGTCAGGCCGATCGGCTGTCCCGTGATACTGCTTTGGGCCCCCATACCCCAATCACGCAAAGTCATGCGTTGGTCATTCGTTTCCACGAAAAACAAACCGAATGGGGGCAGCGCATCGCTGACGACAGCCTCCACTGTCGTGCCAACCTCCGCCTCCCCCTGAACACGCCAGGCGGTAAAGGAGCGGCCACCGTGCCGGATTACTTCTTCTCCCACGTCTTGCCGGACCCACTCATACTCTGCGTCAACAATGGGATCACCACTCCCCCGCAGCCACATCCGCCCGAAACGAATCGGATCCCGGTACCCCTCGATTTGAAGGATCATCTCATTCGGCTCACCCGGTCCCTCAGGCGTCTCTTCTGCGAGATAATTGATCACCACACGGGGTTCGTCAGGCAGCTGTACATCTATCTCTAACCAACGATAGGTCTGGCGACGCGAGAACATTGAGGACCGTGCCTGTTCCTGCCCGAGAATTGACATTCGCAGAATAAAGGTTGAGTTGTCCGACTTATCGAGAACTTCATACTCAGCCCAGGCCCCTTCAACAAACTGGAACATATCCCCGACGATAATCGGCGGCGGATGGTTGGGCATCGGCGCGCCAGAATCAGCAGACCGGGCTTGTGTGAGGCGAGGAAAGGCGGACAGAATAATGGCTACGAGGGCTGTTCGAATCAACGAGTTCACAGGAGTCTCCTTATTCTATAGTTGCACCGGATTGAACCGGCTTGGTTTCAGATAGGACGCGCGAATACCGTATATATTCAGTTTACATCAGGAATCGCGCCCAACCGCCAAACCATTTGACAAGCCGTAGCTGCCACAGGGCGGCTGGGTCATCCACTTCCGGGAAATGCCCAACATCGCGGTAATGCTCAAAAAAATCTTCCCGGCGCGGCGGCACGATGATGTCCATGTCAACAGGGTCAAACGAGCTCATATAGCGCTGTGGCCAGACATCGAGAAACGGCAAACGTGATGAGCCCGCACTGATCTGACGACTAGTCTTTGCCCAGAAACTGTCCGGCACTGGCATGCGCGACACAACCCAACTATTGCGTGGGTGGATATCCCGCCGAATATCATCTTCCACCCGCTGTGCGAACGCAGCATCCCGAATAATAATGCCGCATTCCGCATTGATCCGAGTCGAACGGGGATCAAAATTGTGAGATCCGATCAACACTGCTTCACCATCCTTGACCACCGTTTTGGCGTGCAGAGCTAGCCGAGGCGTTGTTTGACGGATGGTGGCCGGGGATTTATCCCCTGCGTCCGCCGAGCCGTCAGGAAACAAATCTTGAAGCTGATCGTATGCCGGGACGATCTCCTGTATGTCACCCGGCAATGGGCGCAGCTCGTAAATAGTCATTCCCATTTTTCGGATCATCTGGCGGCGATGTTTGTAGGACATCGCATACGTCCGCACTTGGTCGGACGTAGCTAAACTGTTTGCAGACATAGCGACTTCAAACTCTCCCGGACGATTTCGTCGCGCCCGGCGAAGGGAGCGCCGCATACGAGGCTCATAAATCAGGTATGGCGTTTGAAAGACCAGCCGCTCCTCGGCCCGCTGAATCATCTCCCGGTAGGCATCCGTCATTTCGCGCCGAATGACGCGGGATCGAGAAGGCCCATCCGCAACGAATTCCACCTCCGCCACGGGCTGCATTTTCAAGCTCGGCCGCAAGCCGGACAGGTCCGTCACATCCGCATCCTGCAGCGGTCGCCCCACAATGTTCCGGTCCTGATCGGACGCCCCCTGGAAGGGCCGGTTGACCACGTGCAGGTACTCTGCTTGCACATCGGCAAACTGAAACGGGTGCACAGTGCGCTGGTGATTCCAGAACGAATCAAACGCCGCTGCGGCTTCAGCGGCCGCCGGCCCCATCACCACCACATCGCGATCCTTGAAGACAAATGACGGGTGCCGATCAAAATACGTTCCCTCGAGGTTGCGCCCACCAATAATCGCAATCCGTTCGTCGACGATGAACGACTTGCTGTGCATTCGCCGATTGACCCCACGCGGACGAACCAGTAGTGCTTCCAGCCTGCTTCCACCGGCGGGCACAGCCCGGGACGTGAACGGATTAAATATTCGGAGTTTCAGCAATTCATGCGCTTCTGTCCATGCAGCAATTTGATGGGGCGTGCCGATCGGGAAATACGCATCGACGAGTAAACGCACCTCAACCCCACGCTCTGCGGCTCGAAGAAGCTCATCAAAGAGAACTCGGGTTACAGGATCGTCTTTCCAAATAAATGTCTGGATTGTGATGGATTTCTCAGCGGCGCGAGCCAAATGCAACCGCGCCAGCAGGGCGTCTTCCCCTGTTTGCAGCAATTGCGCGTAGTGAACCTCTCCCTCGTCTGTGGATCTTTCCACCGCACGCCGAGCCAATACCTGATAGTGGGAGTCAATGGGTGCGGCATCTTCGGCAATGGGTTGAGCCGGGCGCGGCGGAAAGGTTTCTTTGATCGAAAGATCCTGACGCGGCACCGTGGCGCAACCGACCAGCAACAAAGCAATGGCCAGAATGAGTAGGGTCTGCCCCCATTGATACAAGTGGATAGGATGCCTTGTTTTCATATGCATTGCTCCTCTGTTTGGCTGGGTTATCACCTCTCAAGCACACGAATTCGTTCGGCCGCCTCAGTATTGACGATACATTTCAATAATCATGATCGGCTCGAGAGGAACGCTGGCGAGCGCATTGGCTCTAATGGGGATGCTATCCATCGGATCTTCCGTGCCGTCACCGATCATGAAGCTGATTTCAGCAGCGTTGCGCACATGGGTATTTCGCCGCAACGGTTGTAACCACTGGTATTCGATTAACTCTGCCGGCACCGGAGGTCGGGTGCTTACCTGCACCCTCAATGTTTCGCCCATACGTCCACCCGATGGCGGCGTGAAGCGCAACTCAAATTCCGGCGCCACAACCTCGACCTCCTGAATATCCGACTCCGCCACCTTGACCCAAACATTGCTCTCTAACGCCTGTAGCTCCACAAAAATCTGGGCGCGGCCCATGCGCCCGAAGGTAAGCGCAGCACGCGGATGCTCCGTGATGGGATCCTCATAGTTATTTCCAACTGGCGAAGCATGCCAAACATAACGCACAGCGGCGGCATCCCCCGCATCCGCTTGAGCATCGAGTGTCAGCGTTTGGCCAAATGATACCGGCCCCGCAATAGGGAGCAATGAAATCGCAGGATCAACGTCCTCGGATTCCTCTACCACATAGTCACGAATAAGGACGTTGAATTGCGCAGCCGCTCGTCGCTCTGGCCGAACTATATTTCCGTCCATAGTCTCTGATTCAATTCTCAGCGTGATGAGCACCCCAATCCCACCATCTCCCGTCCCGCCGAACATGGGAAGGATCGTGCCACTGCTAAGAAAACGCCAAGCAGATCCATCATCGGATAATCGAGTTATACGAAGCGCCTCAAAGGTCCCTGAGAGCCTATAACTCTCGACATCCATTTTCATATCCAACGAAATATATTCCTCTCCGTTTCTAAGCACTACATTCACCCTGCCTCCTCGAACAGGAATGCGACGTCCTACAAGCCAAGCCGGTTCTCCCGACGTGATCTGAAGCGTATAATCCTGTTCGCCGTGTCCGGAATGTGATTGGCATGAACGGTAAAATCATACGGCACGCCGACCTCCGCTGTCCCTTGCGTCACTGCCGCAGGCGGAACAATGGCGAGCTCCGGAGGCTCTACTTCCTCCAATGCGTCTAGAAGCCATTCGATCTCGACACGCGGACGGTCCAGCAAGAAGTCGTTTTCGAACGTCTCGACACCATCCGGCCCAATGCGCTCCAGCACGAGAGACGTAGATGCGCCCGCCGACAACGCTCCTATGGTCGTACATTGAAATGTCCACACTCCGTTCCCATCTGTCCTCCCTTGCCATCGGGCAGGTTGCTGTTCAACCGGGATGTGAATAGCGGCCCCCGATAACGGAGTTCGACGCCCGGATGGATGCACTTCCAGCACGCGTACCCGGAGCGTATAGACCTGATTCAGCTCGCTCACCAGCTGGTTAAGGAGCCGCATAGCCTCCCGTTGTTGATCCCGAAACAGTTGCTGTTGAACACGCTCAATCACTGGCTTCAGCTGATGCGAAAGCTGCCAGCGAAATTGATCGGAGATCTCTTTTCGCATAGGTTCCGAAAGTCCAGCCAAGAAGGTACGATACGCCAATCCCGCCTGTGTCCCGCGTTGTTCTTCATAGCGAGTCAAGACGATATCGAATGCTTCCGACATGCCGTCGGTATCATTCCAAATCTGATTTACATAGGCATCCAGATTTCGCTCGAACCGCTCCTGGGCTTCCGCCGGAGATTCGGCATCGGTCACAATGCCGTACAAGATGTTATACCAGTCTACAGAGGTACGATGAAATCTCATGTCACGGGAATAATAGGTACGATATACTCGCGTATACAGGTCCTGGCGCCCACTGACAGCCGTCTGCCCGAATGTGCTTAAGGCGCGACTAATAATATGAACGCCAAACAGTGAAACCTTCATAGCGGTGGTCCCATACTTCCCCACCGCCGATCCCAACAAACTATTCGAAAGAGCGATCACAGCCGGGGCCGGGTTATCGGTGTTGTACTCTCTTGCAAACTGCGCCAAAGCGATCACCAGCCCAAGATTGCCCATCGTGCTGTTGATATTCGACACACCAGAAAGATTCAACCCGTCCTCGGCAAACCCTAATACAGCACCGATATCTCCCAGCACATCCCGCGCAGCATCATATCCCGCCACAACGGCACTGGGGCCCGGCCGGCCACCTCGTTCGGCAGCTTCAAGAGCAATCTGAGCAGCCTGATCTGTAAATGAATCGTAGATGGCATCAGGCGGCCGATTGAACTCTGGCACCTGGGCCATTGGATCACCGGCTGTTTGGCCTCCAACAAGCAGGCACAAGCCAAACCAAATCCCAGCGCCCACGAAACCGACTTGCGAGCAACGTAAACGTGTCGAGTTTATCTTTGCCTCACTCTCTTATGACGATGAATTGTCGGAAGGGGACAAGCAGCGGGGTGTCTTGCATCTCCCAAGGAAGGTGAGCGATCGCAGGCACGATCAAAAAAAGAACAACTGCGACATTACCACAGCAAACAGCTTTCATAATTCCCGCCTCAGGTGTGATTGATGCTAGACATCGATGACTCGTGTATTTTGCACCCTTCAAAACTGCAGCGGCAATCAAAAATCCTTGTAAACACTAAATTTCAAGGATTCCCCGATAAAACAATGATTCAGCTATCAAAAGTGCGCCTCAAGTTAGAACGGATGCCTCAACCAGACGAAACTCTACCCAACCATCAGGGCTGAGGAACAGATTCCCCATACCTGAGCTGTCGACATTGTTCCTGCTCGCTGTTGTCACCATTACTACTTTTTCTTTGCGATCAAATCGTATGGGAGCTAGTATCTGCCTGCGGAGGTAATATTATGGGTAAGCCAGCGAAGAAAAAAGTTTCGAGCAAAAGTGTTCCCCCCACAAAAAGGAAGCCCGGGAAGATCAAGAATAAGGTCTATGAGCGGGAATTGCGAAAACTTCAAATCGAACTGGTAAAACTTCAGCAGTGGATCAAGCACAAAGGGCTGAAAGTGGTTGTGCTGTTCGAGGGGCGCGACGCGGCAGGTAAAGGCGGCGTGATTAACCGGATCATTGAACCGCTGAATCCTCGCTTTTGCCGAGTGGAAGCCTTGGGCACGCCCACGGAACGTGAGAAAACCCAATGGTACTTTCAACGCTATGTACCCAGGCTTCCGGCTGCGGGCGAAATGGTTCTATTTGATCGCAGCTGGTACAATCGGGCTGGTGTCGAGCATGTGATGGGATTTTGCACGGACGAGGAATACGAAGAGTTCTTCCGTTCCTGTCCGGAATTCGAACGCATGCTGGTTCGGTCCGGAATTATTTTGGTGAAATATTGGTTCTCGGTCAGCGATGACGAGCAAGAGCGTCGGTTTCAGGCTCGAATCAAAGATCCGACGAAGCGCTGGAAATTGAGTCCGATGGACCTCGAATCAAGAAAGCGCTGGGTGGCCTATTCCCGTGCCAAGGACAAAATGTTTGCCCATACGGACATCAAGCAAGCTCCCTGGTACGTTGTGGATGCCGATGTCAAAAAACATGCACGACTCAACTGCATCCATCATCTATTGAGCCAGATTCCCTATAAAGATCTGACACCCGAACCGATCAAGCTGCCGCCCCGTGAACAATCCGAAAAGTACGTGCGCCCGCCGATCACGGATCAAACCTGGGTGCCTGCTGTCTACGGGCCAAATTCCAAGTAGGCAGATGCCCGAATGGCTCAATCCAGAAACTGGGTCGGTGCGGCATAGGGAATGGCATTTGTCCAGATCCATGGGGCCGTTGATCCAAAGGAGCGTAGGACCACAGCGTCATCCGGGGAGAAAGGAGCCCCTGTGACTCGATTCGCCGAACTCGGGCCACCCGCTGCATAGTGCCACCCTGGATAGGGATAGAAGCTCAGCGATCCATCATAATAGTACATAACGCCTGCCGGCCCCTGGTAGGCGCGATCCAAACTCCAGAGGCCATCCGCACGTCGTCCCGACGCGGCGAACGTGGACGAGACTCCCAGGCCCCCTTGCATACCATGGACAACCGCACCTTGCTGGTTGGTGACCACCAGTCCCATCTCCTCAGGATGCCAGAACAGCGGCAAGCGTACGCTGACCAAGTTGTAGGCCCCGTCCGGATAAATTGTTTGCGTTTGTGAATGCGACGGCATGGAGGGAGAAGGAATGCGTCCAGCAAACAGGAAACTGTAGTCATCGTCCACAACGCCGGCCGGAATCTCGAGCACCGAACCATCAATCAAATTAATTTCACGATGATGGGTGGGCTCTGGAGACTGCTCATTGGACATCCACACATCATCGGATAACCACATGGCACTGGCAACAGTTTCGCCTTGCGCACGCTGAAACCACGTATTGCGAGTCGATCCGGCGGCCGTGTGGCTGGTGGGCAATTGATTCACGGCCTGATATCCCCCCCCGACGGTCAACTCATCTGGAACGCCCGGCAGCGCCACCCAGTTCTGACCGCGACGTAGGTGAATCCGATGCACAACGCCAACCTCGGGACTAACACGCCTCAACCCACCGACTTCTTCCCAAAAGCCCGGCGCAGAAATCCGATAGAAGCGCATCGTATCTTTGGGAAGATGGACCGGAGAGACGCGCCCCTCCGCTCCTTGATCAATCATCACAGCGCCGATTGATTGTTCCGCCAAGGCCCACGCGCTACCATCAATGCATGAGTAACATTTAGCGTCGACATAGATCAGATCATAGATGTTCCCTTCGGAATGATGATAGATGATTTCGATTCCGTCAGCGGACGACGAGTAGCGAACGCCAAGAATCTGCATGAGGGGAACAAGATGCACGACGGCCTGTCCCTGATTATTCTCCAGGTTCGGGTCCACTTGATCGAGGGCGATGACAGTGGCGACATTCGTGATCTGTTGACCCGCCATATCCGGCGTACTTGTGACCGATAAAGACAGCGTGGCGACGGTCGCCAAGGGCAGCTCAGGAAGGGTCCAAATTCCGGTATTGGAATCGTATTCACCCGAAGTGGCTGTGGCCCCAACCAAGGTGAGTCCGGTCGGCAAGACATCCTGGACCTGCACTCCAGATGCAGGAAACGGCCCCAAGCTCTCAACCGTGATATGATAGGTAAAGGTCTCTCCAGCCATCGGATAAGGGTCGGTCACCGTTTTACTGAGCGCAACATCGGAGAATTCGATGTGATCGGAGACGGAGGCCGACAAGGGGATTAGCTGACGAGAGCTGCTGACCCACGCCGTATTGACGATATTCGTTTGGGTCGGCATGGCATCCACCACGGCACGGAACGTCGCCGTCAGCGAGGCTCCCGGAGCGAGCGTGATGCCGGTAGCCAGCACGGGGGGTTCGGCGCCCGACTCTGTAACCAGCCCCCAACGCTCGTAGGCGATTTCGACATCATCAAACCAGACATAGCTCGCTTCGGACGCAACCGTCGCAATATTGAGACGCACGGCGGTGTTGCTACTGATCCAATCGGTGATGTCGTATGCCAAGTTACTGTAGGAGGCATCATGAACAGGACCAGACCACGCGGCAATAGCTGTCCATGGGCCCAAGGCACCATTCGCAGACACTTCCACCGCAACCGATTCGCCCGCCTGTAAATTCACTCGGCGAAGTTCCAGGCTCAACGTAGCGCTCACCGCATGTTCCAGATTCGCAAGCCGTTGCAGGCTGCGACTGCCTGGGCCACCCTGCATGAGCACGGAATAATCCACACCCAGAACCGGGTCCATAGCGACTTGAATGCGCCCCGCCTCGGGACCATCGGATTCGCCGACTTCAACCCAATCGCTGAGCCACAATTCCGTGCCATCGTTGCCATCGTACGCAATCTCATGGAATGAATCCCGGACCGTTTCATTCAGCCAGCCGGGATAGCTGATCAACGTGCTGCCTTCGACGTAGCTCACGCCCAACGGAATCGGATCCGTGATGACGACATCCTCATGCACGTGGCCCCCTTGGTTCGTGACCACCACGGTGTAGAGGATCTCGCCGCCCGGCAGCAAATTAATTTCATTCTCAGAGGCATCCGATTGCTTGGTGATCGCAAGCTCTGAACCGGGCTGCGGCGTAATCAGAACAGAGGCTTGGTTGTTGTCAGCGTTCGGATCCACTGGGGACACCGTTTCGAGGCTGACGGTGTTGGTGATCACTGTGCCAACCGCCTCAGGCAGCACCAACGCTGTGACCGTCAATGTGGCATTCGACCCAGCATCCAAAGCGCCGAGCGTCCATAGGCCGGTATGGTGATCATACACGCCCTGCGTGGTGCCCGACGCAAGATAGTCGAGTCCCGTTGGCAGAAGATCCAGCAAGGTCACATTCGTTGCCGCGCTGGGCCCATGATTCACGGCTGTCATTGTGAAGACAATCGGCACGCCCGAGACCGGACTGGCCAGATCGACTGATTTGCTAACCCCGATATCGGCACCTTGCACAACAATCGTTACCGAATCCGTGTTGTTTGACGCATCCGGATCCGCCTGGTCCATCGCTGTGATGCTGGCTGTATTGACGATGGACTCTCCGACGCGGCTCATTTCAACCGTCGTGGTGATCACGAGTTCAGCCGTCGCTCCCACGCCTAGCTCGCCGATTGACCATTCACCGTTTGCAATATCATACGTACCATGAGACGCGCTATGCGTCTCGTAGTTCAATCCGTCCGCCAACGGTTCATCGACCACAACACCGGTTGCCACATCCGGGCCGGGATTGGTCACGGTCACGGTGTACACCACGCTTGCTCCCCCTTCGGGTGTCAGCGAGGAGGCTTGCTTGGTTAAGGCTAGATCGGCATGACGTAATAAATTGGTGACACTCTCAAGCAACGGGAATTGCTGCAAATCACTGGTCGCAGTGGCGGTATTGACGATCTCTGCCTGGAATAACGGGGCTTCGACGATGACATCGAACGTGATTCGCAATCCTTGCTGTCCATAAAAGACATAATCGGTGGCGATGTAAGGGGGATCGGCTGCGATCCCTGGATTCTCAGAAGGCAAATCATACTGAATGACTACTCGGCCATCCGCGCCATCACCGCCATTACCACCATTCGTTCCCCGAGAACCACCGCCACCCCCCGGAACTTGTCCCGGTTGCCCCGGCTGTCCGCTGGCACCGCCATCGCCGCCAGGGCCTTCTCCATCACCGCCACTGCCACCCATATCTCCGTGGGTTCCGTCCATACCGGAACCCGTCGCATAGGCTGATCCGCCCCCACCGCCGCCCGTAGCGTTTGCGTTAGAAGATCGAGTTCCCCCGCTGCCGCCAGCGTGCCGAACTTCTCCAACACTCCCGGCCACCGATCCACCCGCGCCGCCTGCATTGGCGCCCCCCCGACCGCCTTCCGCGCGAACCAGCGACCCGTCGGCAAAGAACGAATCGCCACCCGCGTTTCCTGCACTGCCACTGTGGACTGCCGCACCGCCCAAGCCAACAATAACGTTGTAGATTTGCCCCGGATTGACCGGCACAGTCGACTGGGCAAACGCGCCACCGCCGCCACCGCCACGGCGCGCCGTACCGTCATTTCGCGGCCCGCCACCCGCGCCCCAGGCCTGAACCACAATGCTTGTGACACCCGGGGGGGCTGTGAATGTCGTCGTCGTATCAAACGTCTCAGTTACGCGTGCAACACTAACCGCTGGATAACGTACGATGACGACGCCGGATCCACCCGCCGCGCCATTGACATCGTTATTGCCACCACCACCGCCGCCACCCGTATTCGAGTGTCCTGGGCTGGCAGGAATATCGGACCGTCCGCCGGCGCCGCCACCGCCAATTCCGCCGGGGCCCGGCATGCCAGGCCCTGACTGTGATGCGCCCGCTCCTCCACCACCGCCAAAATAGGCAGCGCTGCCGAAAAAGTCGAAAAGCAACCCGGCACCACCAGCGCCTCCATCTTCCCCTTCTTCCCCAGCTACCCAAGCGCCCGATGCAGCCGCTCCGCCACCACCCGTAGCTGCTGAACCACCTGTCGATCCGCCATGATTGCCACCCGCATGGCCAAATCCACCCGATCCAGATGTCGGTTGCAGTCCGGCTCCGCCGACCGTTCCACGCGATCCGCCGCCGGAACCACCCGCATTCCCCGCTTCATTTCCGCCCGCGCCACCGCCACCGCCAAGCGCAATCAAACTGCCAAAAACAGAATCCTGCCCGTTCAGACCGCTAGCATGCCCCGTGCCCGGCCCACCCAAGCCGCCATCGCCGACCGTAACACTTAAACTGCCATCGATATCGTATGAGGACCGATAGACCACGCCACCGGCTCCGCCGCCGCCGGCCCCCGCCATGCCAAAGGCTCGCGAGGTGCCGCCACCGCCACCGCCGCCAACAACCAATACCTCTACGTTGGTCACACCCGGCGGGGGCGTAAAGGTCGTCGTCCCTAGATCGGTGAAGGTGTGCACATAGTAAAGGACATCCCCGTCCATCTGTTCCGATATCGCTCCTCCCGTGCCTGGCGGCAAAGTTGGTGTGCCACCAATCTCTGGCATCAGTTCGACAGAGACGCTGTCCGGTACATAAACGGTTCCGTCAGGAATATAATCGATGATACTGACACGATCATGAACCGTACTCGTCAGATTGGTCAGCACCAGCGTGTAGGTGATCGTATCGCCCGGCAACACCGCATCGGTGGGCGATGATGTCTTCGTTAATCGCAAGCCGCTGATCTCAATGGGCACTTGGCTCGTGTTGTTGGCAAGATTGGGGTCGGGAAGACTGGAATGGGTGATCGAGGCCGTATTAGTGATGATGCTGAAGACCGTGTCCTCATCCACGGTTGCCAACAGGAGTAAATACGCATTGCCCCCGACCTCCAAAGCACCCACATCCCAAAGTCCCGTCGCAGGATTATAGCCCCCCTGACTGGCTTCGTGACTGGCATACGTGACACCCACCGGCAGCAAATCGAGCACATCCACCTCATCGACGTCCGAAGGTCCCAAATTACGAATGATCAACGTGTAGGTGATCAAGTCATTTTCATTCGGCGTATTGCGATTGACGCTTTTACGCAAAAACAGATCAGCGCCTTGAACAGTAATGCTTGCAGCAGCCCGGTCATTCTCCGAATCTGGATCGTCCTGATCCAACGATAGGATCTCCGCCACGTTTTCTATCACGGTGCCTCCCGTGCCGGGATTGACGGTCGCGGTGATGACCAAGGCGCCGGTTTCGCTGACGGCCAACGTTCCAATGTCCCACACACCGGATACGGAGTCATAACTGCCAACACTGGGTGCTGCATTCACCAAGCTGAGTCCACTCGGCAAAGGATCAAGGACGGTGAGTCCAGTGGCGGTATGCGGCCCTTGATTCGTGACATTGATCGTAAAGATAATGGTATCGGTCTCGGCCGGTTCTTCGACATCCACGGCTTTGCTCACCGCGATGTCCGCACTCTGAGGAATCACCACGACGGAGGCTTGATTATTATCTGGATTGGGATCGGGCCGCAGGAAACGGGTAATGCTGGCCGTGTTGGTGATCGGTTGACTATTCAGCCCCGCATCCACGGTCGCCGAAACCCATAACGTGGCCGTGTCCCCCACCCCCAAGTCGCCCACCACCCAGAGGCCATCGGCAGACGTGTAAAGACCTTGATCAACCGAGGATGTCACGTACGTCAATCCTGACGGAAGCAGGTCCAGGACTTCAACCTCCCGGGTCGCATAAGGACCTTCATTCTCAACGTTGATCGTGAATGTGATCATCTGTCCGGGAATGGGGTGCTCATCGTCCACCGACTTGGCAATACTCAGATCCGTTGCCGGCACGTGAATACCAAAGTTGTAGTTGATACCAATTTCACCTCCAGTCAGGGTAATGTCGGAGATAATCCCGTCCTGCGGATTCGGATTCGCACCGCGCGGGGCGCCGGGCGCGGGCTCGCTGGGCTCTCGATAAACAGTGCCTAGCACATCTGCCGACGAGACGTAATCGAGGGGATGGGCAATGGCCAGCTCATAGGTCCCTGCGCTGATGTCATCAAATTGATAGGTGCCATCGGCAGCCGTCTCCACACTGCGCAGCACTGGATTCGCCAGGATATCCGTGCCGCTCAATGTCACCACAACATGGGGAACGCCGGTTTCGCCTGGACTGAAAAAGCCATTTACATCCACATCATGCCAAACCAGCCCACTGATGGATCCAGGATCGTACAAGGTAATCAGAGAATCCTCATCCTCGACGACTTGGCCATCTGGATCCTGGCCGACCACCGTGACATGATTCGATATGCTCAAGGCATTGATATCATCGGTGGTCACGGTATACACGGCAGACAGGACAGATTCCGCCCCCACCGACAAGGTCATTGGGCCAAAGGTCTCGCTCAAAAGAGGATCGTCCACCACGATATCGTGCAAGACCACATTCCCCAAATTACGAACAGTAAACGCGTAGGTTAACGATTGGCCAGCATCACTGTAAAATGCCGGTGAGACTGATTTCGTGACCGAAATGTCCGGTCGATACACATGGATACCAAAATCCAACTCGCACTGGCCCAATCCAGATCCCCAAAAAACAACAGGGTGGACGGACGGCGCTGATTGCAACGCGTGCCCAATCGGCAATGGCGACTCCAAGGTCACCAAATAATGCGTTTCCTCGGCGACCTCGGAGAGAACAAATTCATACGTGCCATCCACGCCTGTGATTTGCGTGTCGATCAACACATCTCCCCCGCTGACCTCTCCATTTTGATCCCGATCCTCATAGAGCCGAACAACGAATCCTGCCAAGCCAGGCTCTCCCGCATCCAGATCCCCATTCAAGTTGACATCATCATATACCAGGCCCCGGACAACGTTGAGACCCGGCATGTTTGCGCAGACGACGTTGAGAGTGACCAGCGCCACATCGCATACTTCGGGATCATCGAGACTGCAGATTCGATATTCAAAGGTATCCGGCCCTTCGTACCCCGGATTCGGCGTGTACAGGATGCTGCCATCCGGGAGTATGTCGAGGACGCCATGCGACGGCGCCAGCAGTCCCTCGTTGCTGACGCTGGCCGGATCCACAAAGCCCGTATCATTCGACAACACATCAATCAGAGTTGGCGTGTTAATCAATACTGTCGCTTCGTCGTCGACCGCCTGGACCACCGCGCGAACGCCGAGGTAAATCGTTGAGGAACACTCGCCAAACCCCGAAAATGTAGCAGCGCCATTCTGCAACATGGCGGGCTCGTAATAGCTGCTTACATCCGAGGTATCGACCACCACAATATAACAGGCCGGAAAGGCGCTGAGCGTGACGTTATCGATCCAAAAGGTATCATCAAAGCCGGTTCCGCCACTGGTCTCAAACGAGATCGTGTTGGGACCATCGGAAACAAGTTGGGAGGCGCTGATCGAAAGCGTTTCCGTCCGGTAAAACAAATCGGTGCCCATCAGCCCCCCGTCATCAATGACTCGAATCAAATGACCATTGATTCGCACCAACAAGGTCTCGCCCTGATTATTCAGATTCTCCCGTCGAAAATCGAATTGCAGGGCAGCCGCATTGGCATCTGTAAACGTCATCGTCCGACTAGCAACCCGATTGGGCCCGGACAAGCGGAGCGCCACATTGGAACTGTTCCCGGGGATCGGATCAACCAGCGATTGGATATCGGCCGTATGAGTGCGGCCCCAGGGGCCGTCCCATGGATGGGTCCCGGCCTGAATATTGTAGTTGCCCGGATTGTGCCCAAAATCATCCCGGGCAAAGACATTTGCCGGGCGACGGAATGCAAATCGCCCCGACACATCGGTTTCAATGGTATCCAGCAGCATATCCTCTGCATCGATCACGCCCGTGCAGTTC
>SLBD01000132.1 GCA_007126515.1 Kiritimatiellia bacterium | reverse complement strand
TGGGGGTGTTTGTGGTGTGGCCCTTGATACGAGCGCTTTATTGGAGCTGGATGGATGCGGAGCTGCTGAATCCGGGGGCTGCCGAGTGGACAAGAGCCGATAATTACTCGTATCTATTGTCCGACCCGCAATTTCGGCAGGCGTTTATGAATACGGCCTGTTTCTGCCTGATGGTTGTGCCTATTCAATCAGCCTTGGCCTTTTTTCTTGCTATGTGGGTGAATCGGCCGGAAGCCTATTGGCGCTGGCTGCGCACGGTCTTCTTTATTCCGGTTGTGGTGTCGATGCCTGTTTTGGCCGTGCTGTGGACGATGTTGTATCAACCGGTGGAGGGCGGTGAGGCTGGACTGATCAATTCGATCTTGCTGCAGATCGGCATCCCGGATCAGCGATGGTTACAGGATCCTCATTTGGCGCTACCCGCCCTTGCGTTCATGTCGATCTGGCAAGGAGTCGGATTCCAAATGATGATCTTCCTGGCTGGCTTGCAACAGCTATCGGCGGACCAATTGGAGGCGGCTCGGATTGATGGCGCCAATGCCCTGCAACGGCTTTGGCATGTGATCTTGCCCGCGATGCGGAACAGCATTCTATTTGTGCTCATCACGACGACGATTTTGGCCTTCCGACTGTTCGTGCAACCGTACTTGATGACACGAGGCGGGCCCCAGAATCGCACTCTGTCACTGATTCAGTACCTTTATGAAATGACGTTTATCCATCGCGAACTTGGGTTGGCGAGTGCAGGAGCTATCTTGTTTCTATTGCTCGTGGCCGTGATTACATTGATCCAGCGGGCGCTGAATCAGGAGGTGCAGGAATGAGGCGTGTGGCAAAGCTTCAGCGTGGTTTCGGTTGGCTGGTCAGCTTGGCCGTTGCCTTTGCCTTCTTGTTGCCTTTGATCTGGATGGTGCACGCGTCGTTCCGTCCTGAGCAAGCGATCTTTCGTGGCGGGATGATGTCTATTTTTACGTGGGAAGAATTGGGTGTTCAGAACTATATCGATGCCTGGCGGCGAGCTCGATTTGGACAAGCCCTTCTGAACTCCTTATTACAGGTGAGTGGAATTATTGGCATTGGCCTGTTGATCAATTCCATGGCTGCATTCGCCTTTGCCCGATTGCGGTTTCCTGGTCGGGATCTGCTGTTTAGCCTTGTCCTGATCTTGATTATTCTGCCTGTGGAAGTGCTCGTGATTCCTTTATTTTTAACCGCTCGCGATCTGAATATGACTGGCGGCTATTGGGCGACCATGATCGCTTTGATTCTCCCCTTTACTGCCAAGGCGATTAATGTCTTCTTTTTACGACAACACTTTTTGGCCTTGCCCACACAACTGGAAGAAGCAGCGCGGGTGGATGGAGCCAGTTGGTGGCAGATTTATTGGCGGATTGCTTTGCCGTCGATTCGCCCGGCTTTGGCTACGGTGATTGTGCTCGATGTTTTGACTCACTGGAGCGACTTTATCTGGCCCTTGGTCGTTTGTACGCGAGAATCAACCCGCACCGTTCAGATCAGTTTAGCAAATCTATTCACGGAACCGCCGATTCAATGGGGGCCGATCTTGGCGTGTGCTGTGATGGCCACGCTACCTGTTCTCCTCATCTTCCGACTGGCTCAGCGTCACTTGATTTCCAGTGATCTGGGTGCAGGGATCAAGTGAGAGCTGTTGGTGGGCGTGGAGGGACTCGAACCCCCAAGGATTGCTCCACAAGATCCTAAGTCTTGCGCGTCTGCCAGTTTCGCCACACGCCCTGTGCAATCAATGTGCGGGAGGATACGCGGTGTGCAAGCTACGCTCAAGTGAAAACGCGCTTCAAAGGGCGATACAAAATTGATACAATCCGCACATGGCAAATGAGTATCCCACGATCTGGTCGAATATGCGGTTCTGGCAAAGCCCACTGTGGTGTCAGCATGTCCGTTCGATCTACTTCCCCGAGGAGAAAGGGGAGATACGATCGGTTGGTTGGCAGGCGTGGCAATTGTTCCGGCGCAGAAGGGATGCTGATTTGATTGTGACCATGGGCGTGCGGGAATCGATGGCCTATGCATTGATCTGTGCACTGCTCGGTTTGCCCTCAAAACAGGTGATGCTGGAAGTCTTTCTCGATCAACCGCAGCCGCAGAGCCTGCTGTGGAGGCTGAAAACTCGAGTGTATGGCTGGTTGGCTGGGCGAGCCGTGGGGCTGATAACGAATAGTGAGGCTGAAATTCACAGCATTGCCGCGCGGTATCAAGTGCCGCCAGAACGAATGCGTTTCGTCCCTTTATGCAGCACGATTCCGCCCGAAGAGGTGCCTGAGTCACCCGGGCCGAACATCTTGGCGGCGGGCCGAACGCTGCGCGATTTCCCATTGTTGGTTCAGGTTGCTGAAGCCTTGCCACAGTATCCGTTTCGAGTGATTTGTGGCCATGGTGATTTGCAGAGCGAGAACCTACCAGACAATTTACAGGTACTCCGCGAAATTGATCTGGAATCGTACTTGGAAGAGTTGCGGGCAGCGACGCTGGTTGTGATTCCGCTTCAACCCACGGAGCGTTCAACGGGGCAAGTCGTCTTGCTGGAGGCGATGGCGATGGGGAAAGCGGTGATTGCGACGCGTTCGCCCGGGATGATTGATTATATCCGGGACCGGGAAACAGGCTGGCTGGTGCAGGCGGGCGATGCTGAGGCATTACAGGCGGCTTGCGAGGCGTTGATGAATGACGTTGCAATGCGACAACAGATTGGTCATCAAGCGCAGGAATATATCAAACAGGAGGGGGCACCTGATCAGCATGCGGAGGCATTGTTGAGCACGATGCAGGGATGGCGATGAAGGGTAGGCGGCGCGAAGGTCCCGCAGGCGCGGGACCATTCGCGCCCTACAATTTGACGGTTATACTGGTTTGTTGTAGGGCGGGAATGGTTGAGCGGAGCGAGACCTTCCCGCCGTTCGAGAGGAAACGGACAGGGATGCTCTGTCGGGCCCATCTAAAGAAAGAGCCCGCACTTGTTCAAGGGCCTGAATCATGGTTGGCAAATCTATTTCGTGCTCTTCCCGTCGTTGGCCGAGGCCGTTGGGGAAGGTGACGCAGAGTTCGCCGCCAAGGTGTTCCCGAAAATCATCGAGGCCATTGAGAATCTCGTAAGTGCCATCGCCGAGGCGGCGATCGGCAATGGGATGCCAGAGCGTAAATCCGATTTGCTGTATGGCCTGGCACAGTCGATCGACGGCCTCTGGTTCGAGCCAGCCCTGCAAATTCGCATAGATGGAATCGATGACAATGCCGGTAGCGACGGCGTCGCCATGTGAAATCGCGTAGCCGGACATGGCTTCCAATTTGTGTGCAGCCCAGTGCCCAAAATCCAGCGGGCGCGCATGCCCCAACTCGAACGGGTCTCCTTGGGAGCGGATATGGTCGAGATGCAACTCGGCGCAACGGATAATCATCTGTTCCTGAGCGCGTCGGTCACGATTCCGATAGCGGGGTGCGTTGGTGCACAATTCCTCAAAGAAAGCTGCATCCTTGATGAGCGCAACCTTGAAGGCTTCGGAGATGCCGCCAATCCAGTGGATGGGCGGCAGGGAGTCGAGCAGGTCAAAGTCGTTGATCACGGCATACGGCGGGTGAAAGGTGCCAATGGTGTTTTTGCCACCGTGCAGGTTCATGCCATTTTTAACGCCGATGCCAGCATCGTTCTGGGCCAGCGTGGTGCTGGGCAAGCGGATGGTTCGCAAGCCGCGATGGACAATCGAGGCGGCAAAGCCAACGGCATCGAGAACGGCCCCACCGCCGATCGCGATTACGTAGGAATGTCGGCACAATCGATATTCAAGTATGGTGTCGACGATTTCCATCGTTAGTCGATAGTCATTCTTGATGGCTTCTCCACCGGGCACACAGTGCGGTGGCTTAACAAGCTCTACTTGATCCGGATCCATGGCAGCAAACCAATGTGTGATCGACTGCGGGAGGGAAGGGCAAGCGTCGGCAAGCCCGCCATCGACAAATACCAGGGCGCGACTGGGACGCTGGGTGTCCTGAACCATGACATCTCGCAACAGCACATTTCCGGCATCAAAGACATGGTTGGTGAAATGCACCGGATACTGGAAAGGAACTTCAAACTGTTGTGTGACGGTCTGCATGAGCTACTTTCTTCATTCGTTTACTGTAATCCCACGTAAAGACGCGGCGGGGCGTGAGGCGGAGCGCGACTTCTGTCTCAACCCGGCTGAGCAACCATTGGGCGAGCTCAGACTTTTCCTCCCCAAGATAGCGCTGAATGAGTTGTTTGAGAATGTCGGGACCTGCCTCAGACACAAGTTCCGCATCGGCTGTGCCCCGCAGGCCCCGGTAGGGCGGAGCATCAGCCGCCAACTCATAGCCGCAGCGGGCGTTTTTGTGGCAGTATCGGGCCAGACGAGAGTCCTCTTGGACGGCACACCAGAAATGACCGTCTTGCCACACAGTCCAAAGAGACATGACGATGGGATACTGAGTGGGTGCGATACAGGAAACGCGGAGGGGAATGATGGTCTCCCGGCAATATGCTTCGAGCGTTTCTGCGGACCAAGGTCCGGCGCGAGGTATGGATTGGAAGCCGCTCATGGGGGGATGGGTGTTAATGGAGGTGAATCATATTTCGAAATCGCTGCATCTGTTGCAGCATATTTTCGCGGACGCCAAATAGTTTTTGCTGATAGGGTTGAAGGAGTTGGCTGAGTTGTTCATTGAGACTGGCCAATTCATCCATATGCCAGACGGCCTCATTGAAGTGACACATGGCGCGTTTTAGTTGAGCCACAACCATGCCCGCTGTGAAAGCTAGGTCGCGGTCATAGCCAAGACCATTCAAGGCACCAGCCAGTTTGACGGAGAGCATGCGGGTGGAGAAGATCATGTCCTGCAGCTTTTCGTAAAGGGGAGCGGTTTGCCCGCCTGCGCGGAAGTATCCCAACGCCTCTAATTGGTCGTATAGCCCTTCGTATGCCTGCATGGCCTGCAGGCACAAGGGGTGGTAGATGCGGCCTTGCGGTGTTCGTACCCAATCCACGCCTTCTCGAGCCGGATCGAGCATTTCCTCTAAATCACATAGTTCACCTTCGGCATCAAAGATGTCGTCTTCCTGGTTTTCTTCCTGATCGACATCGGGCTCTTCAGCGTCTTCACTGCTCAATTTGCCAAATAGCCCACGCGCGTCGGCATCCATTAAGTCTTCGAGGTGATCCCAGCCCATCTCCCGCGCAACCAAACGTTCCTTGTCGGGATGATCCTGATATTTTTCCAAGATCTCGCCGTAAAACTCCGTTCGCTGGTCGGCATCTTTGAGCAGTCGCTCCCACTCGAATTCATCCATAGGGGCTTCAGATAAATCTTCATTGTTTGACTGATTTTGTTCGGCGAGTTCGCAGACCCGATTCATGAACCAGAGCATGCCTTCGCTGACTCGTTCCTGTCGCTCGGCCTCATCCTCATCAGACAACTGCCACACACTGGGGCCGTGTGTTTTTAGGGTGAAGCCGCCAGATTCGATGACGACCCGGCCATTGCGTTCACTGAACCACTCGATGTACAGGGCATTGATTAATGGGCCGAGCGCCTTGGGATTTTCTGGATCCACGTCGCGCACTTTTCGAGCAGCGGTCATGTCGCCCGCCATCCCCTTTTGCTCGCCATCCAAAACATGAGCATCTTCGTGAAGGACTGCGCTCGGATTGGTGAATGAAATTAGACAACCGGCCATATCCCGATGGGGATAGCCTTGTAGGTCGAGTTGAATGGGTTCGGTCCGACCTGCCAACCAAATTTCACCCGTCACGCATCCCTTGACGGATGTATCCAACCAACCTCGTTCTACAAATTGACCAATTCTAAACGCCATGTTGCATCCTCAACATATCCCTTACTTACGCCAGAAAGCGGGCAGAAACAAGACGAGAACCGTATAGAATTCCAATCGTCCAAGCAGCATTAATAGCGTCAGCATGGCTTGCCCGCCCAAATCAACATGCGCAAAATTGCGCACGGCACCCACCGATCCGAAACCCGGGCCCATATTTCCCAGCGCGGTGACAACGGAGCTGAATGCGCTTTCCAGATCCGGGGTAAACAGAGTCATGATCAGCGTTCCGATTGCCCACACTGCGATGTAAATAAAGAAATAAGCCGTCACTTTTGACACCACATCATGAGGGATCGTTTTCTTGCCCAGTTTCACCTGCACAACGGCATCAGGACGGATGAATAGACGGATTTCGCGGCGCGCCTTTTTAAGGAGGATAAAGACACGAATAGATTTCATGCCGCCAGCCGTGGATCCCGCGCAACCGCCAATCACCATCAAAATCAGCAGAATAAAGCGCGATAGGGCGGGCCATTGATCGTAGTCGGCTGATACATATCCGGTCGATGAAATTAATGTGGTGACTTGGAATACGGAATCGCGCAGTGCTTGGCCCGCAGAGAGTCCCATCTCACGCCACAGGTTCAGTGATACAAACGCGGTGGCCAGCGCCCACAGACAGAGAAAGAACCGCAATTGCGGATCTTTGAAATAGCTGCCAGGGCGACCGGTCAGGGCGCGATAGTGCAGCGGAAAGCTCATCGCGCAGAGCATCATGACAATCACAAAAACAATCTCGATCGTGATGCAATCGTAGTAGGCAATGCTGGCGTTGTGAGTCGAGAATCCACCTGTGGCGGAAGCCGTCAAGGCATGATTGATGGCATCGAACCACGTCATGCCCGCCAATCGGAACGCCACGGCCGCCACCAGCGTGATGCCGGCATACACAAACCACAGCAATTTGGCGGTAGACTCAATGCGCGGGGTGAGCCGGTCCTTGGAAGGCCCGGACATTTCGGCGCTATACAACTGCATGCCGCCGACTCCCAGGAAGGGGATAATCGCCACGGCCAGCACGATAATTCCCATGCCGCCGTACCACTGGGTCAGCGATCGCCAAAATAGGGCCCCGTTTGATAAGGCTTCAATATCCTCTAAAATTGTCGATCCCGTGGCCGTATAACCGGACATCGCCTCAAACACAGCACTGACGGGATGGGAGATCGCTCCCGTCATGAGATAGGGCAGGGCACTAACATTGGCGACGACCAACCACCCAAAAGTGACAATGCCAAAGCCATCGCGGCGATTTAGATCGATGGGGCCTCGGGTGATAAACCACAGCGCGCCTGTGATCAGCGTCGACAGCAGCGCGGCATATAACATGCCTTGCTGATAGGACTGAGGGTCTCCAAACGCAATGGAAACACCCCAGCTAATGTATTTGCCGACTGTTGTAAAGCAGAGCAAATAGGAAATCAGATGGAAAACCGCGCGGAAGTTCATAGGTAGTGAGCGTTAGTTCAGACCGAAGTATTTTTGGGTTCTTAGAATATTTAACCACAGAGAACACAGAGACACACATGCACCGCGATAGCCGCGCCGATGATTTTCTCGGTCAAATCTTGTTCCGGATATTCCATGGTTCACCCTCCTCTGTGTCTCAGTGCTCTCCGTGGTGAATAATGACTGACTGATAAGCGTAGACCTTTGACTATCACCATAAAATCCTGCGAAGAGCTTATTTTTTCGGATTCAGCCGCTTGATAATGTGGGAGGCGGCATTGGGGAGACAGAACAACGTGATATGATCGCCTGATTCCAGTTGTAAGTTCCCAGTAGCGGGCATCACGACCGCATCACGCAAGGCGGCCGCGATGATGCCGTCCTTCAGATTACCAATTTCAGCAATTGTCTTGCCCACCCAGGGGCTGTCTGGCGGTAGGTGAATCTCTAGGATTTCTCCCTTCAGACTGTACAGGGTGGCGGCAGCTTCGATATTAGAACCACGGATGAATCGCGAAATCGCGTTGATCATGGAGGTGTAAGGATTAACCGCTCGATCCAGCAAGCTGAGGCTGTTGATAATGGGAGCATAGCCGGTTTTCGTGACTTGAGCAGCTGTGAACGAGGCGCCCCGTTTTTCTGCCATCAGACAGCAGATAATGTTGTTCTCGTCCTCGTCGGTAACGGCGATAAATGCGGTCCCATCGGTGATGCCAATATCGTCGAAAATCGCAGGGTCCAACGGGTTTGATTTGAGCACCACGGTATGTCCAAGACGATCGGCGCAAAACTCCGCTCGATGCGGGTCGGGTTCGAGCAAGATCACTTCTCCTGGAAGTGACTCCAGCGACTCGGCAAGATGCAGTCCCAGATCGCCGCCACCAGCAACGATAAACTTACGGAAATCCGAACGCTCAGGATAGGCCCATTTAAGGAAATTCATGACCGCGGATGGCTCGCCGACCATGTAGACATCGTCGCCGATCATAAATTGCGTGTCGCCCCGAGGGATCATCACCTTTTTGCCGCGTTGCAAAGCAATAAAGCGAATTTGCTGGATCAGGTCAGGAACTGGAAACGACTCCAAGTACGTCATGACAATGGGGCTGTCGATGTCGATCTTAATCCCCGCCACGATTGCCCGATCTTGTAGCACGTCGACGACTTCAATGGTGCCCGGCAGACGCAACACATTGAAGAGGTCATGGGCACACTCTTCCTTCTGGCTGACGACCAAGTCGATCCCCAACGATTGCAAATCGTAGGGGCCGGACTCATGGATGTAGTCGGCATTGGAAATCTTGGCGATTTTTCGGGGTACACCGGCTGCGTGGGCCAGCAAGCACGCCAAGATGTTGACTTCGTCTCGGTTGGTGACCGCGACAACCAAGTCCGCCTTCTCGATTTCTGCCTCAGCCAACGTTGTCGGACTGGAGCCGGGACCGCATACTGTCATTACATCCAGTTGCGATTCCAGCTCAGCCAGCGGCTCCGGGCGATGGTCGATGACAATGACATCGTGACGCTCGTTACACAGTCGCCGTGCCAGCAACTGTCCGGCGGCTCCGCTTCCAATGACTCCAATCCTCATGACTATTTCATTACGTCCCGTAAGACATATTGAAGAATGCCGCCATGCCGGTAGTAATCGATCTCAATCGGAGAATCGATCCGGCACTTGACCTCAAACTCCTTAACGCTGCCGTCGGTGGCCGTTGCCCGGACCTGCAGGCGCTTGGCGGGAGTCAAGTTCTCGGCGATTCCCTGGATGTCAAAGGTCTCCAAACCTGTTAGGCCCAGAGTGCTGGCTGATTGTCCATCCACGAACTCAAGCGGCAGGACGCCCATTTCGACCAAGTTGCTGCGATGAATTCGCTCGAAGCTTTCAGCGATTACTGCCTTCACACCCAATAGGTAGGTGCCTTTGGCGGCCCAATCTCGAGAGGAACCAGCGCCATACATTTTGCCACTGATGATAATCGACGGGGTTCCAGCGGCCATGTATTGAGTGGCCGCTTCGTACACCGAGGTTTCTTCTCCCGTGGGGTGATAGCGTGTCCAGCCTCCCGTGCGGTCAACTAGAAGGTTGCGAATGCGAATGTTAGCAAAGGTGCCGCGAATCATTACTTCGTGATTCCCACGGCGAGATCCGTAGGAATTGAAATCACTGGGGCCAACACCATGCTCGATCAGGTATCGCCCAGCTGGTGAGTCTTTGGGAATCGCGCCCGCCGGTGAAATGTGGTCGGTGGTGATGAAATCCCCAAAGAAACCCAGCACCGCAGCTCCATCGATGTCAGTCAGGGCGGGCGGCTCTGCAGCGAAGTCTTCAAAGAGCGACGGTTCACGAATGTAGGTAGAGGCCTTGTCCCAGACATACACAGAATCGGTGTCGCCGGTGAGCTCGTTCCATTCCGGGCTGGTTCCTGCCACATTCTCGTAGAGTTTGCGGTACAATTCGGGATTAGCTGCAATCGTCAGGAGCGAAGCTATTTCTTCCCGCGTTGGCCAGATATCTTTCAAATAGACCGGATTACCATCACCATCCGTACCCAGCGGATCCGTGTCGAGATTGATATTGACCGTACCGGCTAATGCGTACGCGACCACTAACGGTGGTGAGCAAAGATAGTTGGCTTGTGTCAGCGGATGAATGCGACCTTCAAAGTTTCGGTTACCACTCAACACCGCTGCTGCAACCAAATTGTTGTCTTTGATCGCCGTCTCGATTTCGTCAGGCAACGGACCACTGTTGCCAATACAGGTGGTGCAGCCATAGGCGATTACACTGAAACCAAGTTTCTCAAGATCGGGCAGCAATCCTGATTTCTTTAAATATTCCGTTACAACGCGGGACCCCGGAGCCATACTTGTCTTCACGTAACCGGGAACCGATAATCCTTTTTCCACGGCCTTGCGAGCCAGCAGCCCTGCGCCCAGTAGGAGGCTGGGGTTCGAGGTGTTGGTGCAACTGGTGATGGCCGCGATGACCACCGATCCATGCCGTAG
>SLBD01000221.1 GCA_007126515.1 Kiritimatiellia bacterium | reverse complement strand
CCTGCTTCCGTAACTGTTCGAGTTCCTCTTTCTTCTTGCCAGAGGCGGCCTCTGATATTTCCCCGTTGTTCTTGGTGTGAATCACCAATACGGAGTTCTCGATTCAGGACAGATCTTCTGGCGGTGACGTCCACTTGCAGTGCTAGTCGCTTATCCTTCTGCAACATGCGGTGGTGGATGTCCTGAATGGACTTAAACCAGGCCATTTTGGGGTTGTGAATGTGATGTGCTTCGTCGTTGAAGACCGCCAGTTCATCCACCTCGCGGATCAGCTCGCCGAGGTCCGTCTGACTGTCGGTGGTCTTGCCGACGGGTTTAGGACCAAACGGCGCGAGAAAGTAGTCGCGGAGGTCGTCATCATCGAGGGATGGCTCGCGCACATCGCCGAGATAGACGCGGTGGATGTTGGTGAGAAAGATATTTCCGGTCTCACGGACCACGCGGACATCGTCCTGAATATGCAGGGTGACCTGAAAGTCATCGCGCCAGTTGCGCCCCTCGAATCCGTTGTGGGGCAGAACGGGGTCTTCAAAGAATATGCGTAGCCCATCGAAATCGGCGCGTAACCGGTCCAGCACGATGATGTTCGGGGCGATGACCAGGAAATTCCGCGAGAGCTCGGAGTCCGTTTCGTAGAGCTTGTGGAAATAGCTCCAGGCGATCAGCAGTGAAAGGACTTTGGTCTTGCCTGCGCCGGTGGCCATCTTGAGGACATAGCGCGGCCAGTCTTCCGGGAACATGCCCGAAGATACAGCCCCAGACGCGTCATATCGCATCAGGTCGTATTTATCCCGGGCCTTGCGGACGTCATACAGCCAGATGACCGTTTCTACGGCTTCCCGTTGAGCAAAGTAATACCGGAAGGGGGAAAGCGAACCATCGGCATTTTCGAGGAGGTGTTCGTGCTCAAACCACGCATGCAAAAGTGCTTTGGATGTATCCGACGCACCAGCATAGCCGCTTGCTCTCCAGTCATGAATTTCCTGGCGAATTTTCGCCACAAGCGGTGGGATCAGCTTTTCGTAAGCGGTCTCGCGAAGCGCTTCATCGGCGGGGAACCAGCGATGTCCGGGTACCAGTGGTTCATAGGGGCTGTCTGGAATGTCAGGATGAAGGGCCATAATACAATGTGAAGCTAGATGACTGAACGAAGTCTATTCGCTTTGTGGAGATAGGCAAGTCAGTATTGACCGCTCCTGCATCTGCCGATTGTCGGGGTGCGTTCAGGGGGCTGGAGGTCCGCTTCAGACGTTTGATCATAAGCCGATCGAGGTAGCGGAACAGTTGGCCGACACAATGCCCAACCGCCCCGCCATTGAACACGCCGACCTCCACCGCGCGTTCTATCGCGAGCACACGGATACGCTAAATATGCCCTTACCCGAGCAGTTCCAAAAGCGCGAGGTATGCTATTCCACGAGCTGGCTCCACTTATTGACTTCGACCTTGCCATTTCATTTTCCATTGCAGAAACGTCTGACTGATTGATGAGGAAACAGTTTTTGCTCAGTTGCTTTCTTCCTCGGCATGGAGGAGATCGAAGAGAGCCAGGTTGATGAAATAATTGGAACGACCCAGTTTCTCTTTGCGTAATAGGCCCGCCTCGGAAAGTGCATCAAGATATTTGGCGGCGGTCAAGCGGCTGACTTTTAAATCCTTTTCTACGAATTCGATCTTCGTGTACGGGTGAAAAAAGAGATTATTGATGAGATCCTGACTGTAGAACTTGAACTCGGAACGGATCCGTTCTCGGTAGTCCTCTATGGCCACGCGTATCCCACTTATAAGACGGATCGTAGCAGCCGACGTATTCTCAACTGCGGTTAGCATGTAGAGTATCCACGACTCCCAGTCATCGCTTTCCCGAACCTGCTGCAAGAGTTTGTAATAGTCGCTCTTCGTGCGGATGATGTATCGGCTCAGATACAACACTGGAATTTCCAGTAGTTCTTTCAAGACAAGATAGAGCACGTTGAGGATACGTCCCGTTCTGCCATTGCCATCATAGAACGGATGAATGCTCTCAAACTGATAATGAATAATTGCCATCTTGACAAGCGGGTCGGCTTCGAGCATCGCATCGTCGTTTATAAAAAGCTCCAGATTGCTCATGAGTTCCACGATTTTCGTGTGATCCTGCGGCGGGGTATAAACAACTTCCCCTGTTTCCATATTTTTCAGTTCGGTCCCTGGCAGCTTGCGAAACCCGGCTCGATTGCGCTCCAGTTCCGTCTGGATTTCGATCAAGTGGTTTGCGGTGAGCATGCGAGTTGTGGATACTCGGCGGTATCCAATATGGAGCGCCGAAACATAATTTGCGACTTCATTGGCGGCTGCGTTTAGCGCGAATTCAGGGAAGGCAGTTTCTTTAAAAAGATCGTCTTGGGTCGTAATGATATTCTCAATCGCAGAGCTGTCTTTGGCTTCCTGTAAAGCCAGGGTATTAATCAGGATGGACTGATTCGGAATCGTCAGGCAGAGTCCTTTCAATTCAGCCAGACGCCGGTTTGCCTGTAGAGCCTGGCGAAGCAGCTTTTTGCTCTCTAGTTCTCCTGCTGGGGGAAGCGATTTTAAAGTAAATGTCATGCCGTTCTTCATAATTTAATATGTAAAGATCCAGAGCTGTAACTATACATAAGTTGGACGACATGTATAGAAAAAATGATTTTTTATACATATAGTGCCCGAAAGCTTCAATCAAAGACATAATTTAACTGTGAAATGGGCCTCTGTTTTCCTATTCTGAGCCTATTGATAGCCAAATGAGCGAATTTCTTCAAAGTCCTTGGTATGCGTGGCTTGTTTTGCCACTGCTGATCTTTTTGGCCCGCATTGTCGATGTTTCCATCGCAACGTTGCGGTTTATGTTCATTGCCCGCGGGGCCCGTTGGCAAGCGGTCATAGCCGGTTTTTTTGAAGCTTTGATTTGGCTCATCATGATCAGCCAAATCATTCAGAACCTCCACAATTTTATGTGCTTTGTGGCCTACGCCGGTGGATTTGCGGCTGGCAGCTACATCGGCATGCGTTTTGAAGAGCGTTTGGCTCTCGGCCTTGTGCTCATGCGGGTGATCACACAGAAACCGGCCACGGATTTAGTCAACGATCTACGTGAACATTCCTTCGGGGTCACGCAAGTCGATGCCGAAGGTTCTCGCGGTCCCGTCTGCGTCCTTTTCATGGTCATGAAGCGATCTCGGATTAAGGCCGCGGTGGCTCGGGTCATGCAGTTCAATCCCAAAGCCTTTTACACCATTGAAGATGTCCGCCACGTTAATCAAGGGGTGTTCCAGCTGCCTGCCGACGGCTCCGTCACCGGCTTTAACGCATTGGCTCGCTGGCGCACTCGATTGAAGTGATCCCGCAATCGACAGCTAGCCCACGGGCGGAACGTGGTCGATCACGTATTGGCGCACAGCATCAATATCATTGGCAACTTCGTCCTGACGAGTAGGGGCATCCCGCACAGCTTCCAAGTACGGATGTCGGGCAATGTCTTTACCCACAGCATCCAGAATTGCTTGGTTAAACTTGGCCGGATGAGCGGTGGCCAACGCAATCAAGGGGGCCTCCGCACAATGATACGGCTCACCCACCGCGACTCCCACAGCGGTATGCGGATCGAGCAAATAATTATGCTGCTCGTAGTAGCGGCGAATGGTGGCCAAGGTGCTTTCGGTATCCCCAACGCCGGCCGCGAATAACGGATCGACTCCGCCATCTGCTTCCCGCGGAATTTCTAGACGGCCGGAGGATTCGAAGTCATGAATCATCTGGCGGACGCGCGCCGTGTCCCCATTTGCCTTGTAGTATAAGTACCGCTCGAAATTGCTGGCCACTTGAATATCCATGGACGGGCTAATGGTTGGCACCACATCGCCGAGACTGTATTCGCCCTTCGAGAAACAGCGCGACAAGATATCATTCTCGTTCGTTGCTAAAATCAACCGACGCACTGGTAACCCCATCTTGGCGGCATAATACCCAGCCAGAATATCGCCAAAATTCCCTGTCGGTACGGCAAACTGTACCTCGCTGACTTGACGCGTATTGAGAACATACAAGCCGGAGGAAAAATAATAGACGATCTGAGCCAGCACGCGCGCCCAGTTGACCGAATTAACCGCGCCCAATCCGTATTTTTCCTTGAACGGCAAATCGCGGAACAATCCCTTCATGATCCCCTGACAATCATCAAAGGTTCCTTCCACCGCCAGATTGAAGACGTTGTCATCCAGCACCGTGGTCATCTGTCGTTCTTGCAACGGCGCCACCCTGCCTTTCGGATGCATCACGAAAATATTGATCCGCTCTTTGCCGCGCACCCCGTAAATGGCAGCGCTACCAGTATCGCCACTGGTGGCTGCCAATATGTTCAGTCGCTGATCACGGTGTTCCAGGATGTACTCAAAAAAGTTGCCCAGGAATTGCAAGGCAATGTCCTTGAATGCCAGTGTCGGACCATGAAACAGCTCCAGAATTTCAATGTCGCCCACCGGCACGGCCGGCGCAATTTCCGGATGCGCAAACGAGGCATAGCTATCGCGTATCAAGGTCTGCAAATCATCATCCGGCAGATCAACAAACAACCGCAGGATCTCGAATGTGATCTCCTGATAGGAGAGCGTCGCCCAATGATCCAGTTGATTGCGTACATCGGGGATCGATTCCGGAATCAGCAAACCACCATCGGGCGCCAAACCCGTAATGACCGCGTCCTGAAATCCCATCGCTGGTGTCTGACCCCGCGTACTCATGTATTGCATCGATTGCATTGCCCCAATTCCTTCCTGAACCGTTTTCCATTCAATGGAAACTTTTTTGATCGAATTTCCACTCAATGGAAAAAATCGGCCATCTTTTTCCACTCAATGGAAACTTTTCGGGCGCATTTTCCACTCGATGGAAATTATTTAGGCCCGTTTTCCATTCAATGGAAACAGACCGTACCATACTTTCCATTGAATGGAAAACGTCAGTTGCAGTGCTGTCGTCTGCCGAGATTCTTTGTCGCAACGGCAAAATTGGCCTCTCCGTCCGATTGCTTTTGCGGGCGGCCTGTGTTACAGAAATTACGTGTGAAATGGAATCAGCAGGTATACAACCTGCGTGCATGAACGGATGATAGAGATATGAGCAGGAAATCAACCAAGCAAGTTAAGATATTCGATACCACCTTGAGGGACGGCGAACAATGTCCCGGGGCCAGCATGGGATTGCGGGAGAAACTGGAAGTGGCCCGACAACTCGCCCGGCTGAAGGTGGATATTATCGAAGCTGGTTTCCCGATCGCGTCTCCAGGTGATTTTGAGGCGGTGAAGGCGGTTGCGGAGCAGGTCAAAGGTCCAGTCATTGCAGGGCTGGCGCGCTGCTTGGAGAAAGATATTGTCCGGGCGGCGGAAGCCGTGGCCCCCGCCGGCGATAAAGCCCGCATTCATGTGTTCCTGGCGACGTCCGCAATCCATCGTCAATTCAAGCTGCGCAAAGCCAAGGAAGAAATCATCAAGCAGGCTGTGGCCGGCGTGAAGATGGCCAAAAAATACGTGGACGATGTCCAGTTCAGCCCGGAGGATGCCTCCCGAACAGAGCCGGAGTTTCTGGCCGATGTCTGCCGGGCGGTGATTGCGGCCGGCGCGACGACGATCAATATCCCGGATACGGTTGGCTATGCGGTGCCGGAACAGTTTGGGGCCTTGATTGGGTATTTGAATGAGCATGTGGACGGCATTGAGGATGTCACCGTGCATGTGCATTGTCACAACGATTTGGGCTTGGCGGTGGCTAATTCTCTGGCTGCGGTCAAGAACGGCGCTCGCGGGATCGAGTGTACGATCAATGGATTGGGCGAACGCGCTGGCAATTGCTCTTTGGAAGAGGTTGTGATGGCGATGCGGACACGCCACGACTTCTACGATTTGCGGACCGGTGTGAAGACGCAGGAAATTTATCGCGCCAGCCGATTGGTGAGTCAGTTGACCGGCATGGTTGTGCAACGCAACAAGGCGATTGTCGGTGCCAATGCGTTTGCGCATGAGTCCGGCATTCATCAGGACGGGATGTTGAAGGAGCGCACCACGTACGAAATTATGCGTCCCGAAGATGTCGGTATTTCTGGAACGGAGCTGGTGCTGGGCAAGCACTCGGGCCGTCATGCCTTTGCCAACCATTTGTCGAAGCTGGGCTTCAAGCTCAGCGAGCAGGAGCTGGTTGCAGCGTTTGAGTCCTTCATTGAATTGGCGGACAAGAAGAAGTCGATTTACGACGATGATCTCGTGGCCATTGTGCAACAGCAAATGACGGAGCCGCCGCCGGTGTACACGCTGAAATATCTGCATGTTTCGACCGGGTCCGATACGGTGCCCACGGCGACGGTGCGTCTGCAGCGCAACGACGATGTGATGCAGGATGCGGCCTGTGGCGATGGTCCTGTGGATGCGGCGCTGAAGACCATTGACCGGATTTGCAACTTGCAAGGGCGATTGGAAGATTTTTCATTGCAAGCCATCACCAAGGGAAAAGATGCGCTTGGTGAAGTCAGTTTACGCGTTACGTTTGATGATCGAATCGTCAACGGAAAAGCCTCGAGCACGGATATTGTCGAGGCGGCCGCACGTGCCTACTTGAATTGTGTGAATCGGCACTTGGTCGATACGCAGGATGCCAAACCGGCAAAAAAGACGACGAAAAAGCCGAGGGCGAAGAGCCGAAAGAAAAAGCAATGAATTTGAGTGGTCACACCCAACCGTTTGCTGTGCTGGGCCATCCGATCGGGCACACCTTGTCGCCCGTGATGCATAACGCATCGATTGCGTCCTTGGGGTTGGATGCGATTTACTTGGCGTTTGATGTGCCGCCCGATCGGTTGATGGACGTCTTGCCAGCGATGCAGGCGATGGGGTTTGGCGGGGTGAATTTGACCGTGCCGTTGAAGGAAGTGGCCTTCGCTGCGCTCTCGGATCTGGATGATTCAGCTCGCTTGTTGGGCGCTGTGAATACGGTTGCGTTTCATGAAACCGGAATGCGTGGTTACAACACAGATGGGGAGGGGTTCCTGCGGGCGACAGAAGAAGCATTTGGTCCCTGTATCGCAGGAGCAACCGTTTTCGTTGTGGGCACAGGCGGAGCGGGGCGAGCGGTGGCGTTGATGTGTGCGCAGGCAGGCGCCGCTGACGTGCTGTTGTCCGATATTGATGATCAGCGGTCTGAGCGCGTTGCCGAAGAGATTTTGGAACACACGAACGGTGTTGCCGTGCGCTGTATCGGGGCCGCCGACCAAGTGGAGGCCTGCCGGACGGCGGATCTGGTGGTCCAGTCCACACCGGTGGGGATGAATCCGGACGATCCCGCGTTGCTGCCACCGGAAGCGTTTGCGCCGCATCAAAAAGCCTTCGATTTGATTTACATGTATCCCGAGACCCCCTTCCTGCGGGCCGCTAAAGAGGGAGGGGCTGCCATTGCTAATGGCCTGGGCATGTTACTGCATCAAGGCGCCAAGGCCTTCCAGATTTGGACGGGGCAGGAACCGGATGTTGCAGCCATGCGAGCCGCGCTTGAAGAAGCGGTCTATGGGTCATGATCGAACTGATAGAGAATGCGCCCGCTGTATTCGCCGCGTTGATTTTTGCGCTGGGGGCCTGCATTGGCAGTTTCTTAAATGTGTGCATCTATCGAATTCCCCTGGACCAGTCGATCGTGCTACCCGGCTCGCAATGCCCTTACTGCAAAAAGCCAATTGCATGGTATGACAATATTCCCATCCTGAGCTATTTCATGTTGCGCGGGAAATGCCGCGCTTGCGGAGCCTCTTTTTCGCCTCGCTACGCTGTGGTGGAGGCATTGACGGCGGTTTTGTTCCTGTTGGTCTGGTTGCGATACGGGGTGTCGCCTTTAACACCGATCTACTTCCTCGCCATCAGCGGTCTCTTGCTGGCTACTTTTGTGGATTTGGATCACATGATTATACCGGACCGGGTCAGTATTGGCGGGATGCTGCTGGGATTGGTGCTGAGCGCATTTTTTCCCGTCTTGCATGGTCGCGACGGGATGGGGGAGGGATTGGTGACCTCGGGCATCGGTTTGACAGTTGGGTTTGGCTCGTTGTGGTTGGTATCTGTTCTTGGCAAGTGGGCGTTTAAGAAAGATGCAATGGGGTTCGGGGACGTTAAATTGTTGGGGGCAATTGGTGCGTTTGTGGGGTGGCAGGGCGTGCTGCTGACTGTAATGATTTCGTCTCTGCTGGGGACTATTATCGGTTTGACGTTTATCATCGGGGGCAAGCAAGAATGGCAAAGCAAAATCCCGTATGGTCCCTATCTTGCGCTGGGCGCAATCCTTTGGATGCTATGGGGAATGGATTGGTGGACCGCCTACGTTGAGTGGATGTCGGCGGCGTATTGATTCATAACGGAGTCTGTTGAGGAGAGATTCGGATCGAGTTTTGTAGGGCGGGAATGGTTGAGTCTTCGAGACCTTCCCGCCGCTAGACGCGGAAAATCCCGGTTGAATGTGTGAGATCACCGAGAAACGGAGAAGAGATAATGGCAAAGAACATCATTTTAGTTGGGTTCATGGGCACGGGGAAAAGTGTAACGGGCCAGATTGTTGCGTCCCGTTTGCACCGCGAATTTATCGACATGGATCATGTGATTGAGGAGCGGGCGGGCAAGAAGATTTCCGAGATTTTTGCCGATGAGGGGGAAGCCCGCTTCCGCGCCTTGGAGCGGTCCTTGGTGCAAGAGTTGAGCCAGCGCGAGAATTTGGTGATCGCCACCGGGGGCGGCGTGGTTTTGAATCCAGACAACATTGCCGATTTCAGCCGTACCGGCACCGTCATTTGTTTGCACGCCAATCCCGACATCATTCTCAAACGGGTCAGCCAACAACAGCATCGCCCGTTGTTGGAAGGGGATGATGACAAAGCCCGCAAAATCCGTGATCTCTTGGAAAAACGCGAAGCCCTCTACAAGGCTATCCCCTTGCAAATCGACACCGACAATCATACCGCGCGCGATTCAGCAGAGGAAGTCATTGCGTTGACCAGTTTGGAGAAGTGAAACGATGACTGTTGATAATCCCCCTGTTGAAAGGCCACCCTCGAAATACATGGATATCAATGCTGCCGGTTTGCGCGCCTATCGATAGAATGGAAATGAGCCATGCCGACCGCCTGTGGTTGCTTGAGTGGTCATCTCGCTCGCCGATCTCCAGGGAGGACACCGGCAAGGCGTCTCCTGCAGAGGGTGCTCCGCCAGCAGGCCAAGCGCGGATCTTTCGCATGCAGGCCGAAGTATTCTCAGTGAGCCCGCGAGATGCCGAGTTGCTCGCTAGTATTCAGGATCGAGGGAGATTGGGTGCATGGTCGTTATCGAACGGTGAGGCTTCTCAAGATGCATTGCGAAGGTTTGCCGCAATGTCAGCGAAGAGATCGCTGGGTTCTGTCGAGATCGCCACTCCTTTCAATGTGGAAACGAGGGATGCCAACAGACCCGTCGGGGACCTCACGTTGTCGATCACTTGCATACCCGCTCTGGGACCCTACGGGAGCGAAATCGATCTAGCGCTGAACATGGAGTTTCGAGATCTGCAGGGAAATGCCATCGGGCATGCTGGTTCTCGAATCATCATGTCGGAGCCCGGCCAACGATATCTGATTGCACCGACTCTTACTGCTGGAAACAGGCAGCGAAGAGACGCCATCTTGATTTTGGTCACTTATATTCAATAGCCAAATCGGTTTTCCTGATCGATGCGATGGCAAGCGCAAACGTCCTGACTAGAGCAATTAAAGTAATTCCGTAGCCGCCGTCGTTAGACGGTGGACGTTTTTTGCCCAACGCATTGGTATCCACGTCCTAACGGACGCGGATACACTTTAATTTAAAACGATCTAGTTCTCTGTTTGGGTGAGGAATTGGATGAGTTGGTGTCGCAAGGAGTCGGCCGCGGGTTATGCTTGTGCATAGATTTCATCGGCTCGAGAAAAATCCATCAAACGAATTCCTCTGATGTTTGGCGGAGCTCGTTTCAGCCTTTCATTCAAGATCGTTGTTTGCATGACGCGTATCGTGGCAAACATGTCTAGAAATGGCGTGATGCGAATACGCGTCCAGAGTGCGTCTTGAGATACCGTTCGAATTCAATGGCTCGTTTTTCGTCCGGGAATGCAATGGCTACGCGAATATCCCAAGGAGCCGCTTTGGCTGTGTGGGGCACTTGGCCTGCATTGTGCCGCCGCAATCGTTCATGGAGATCCTTGGTTCGGCCAGTGTAGTGCTTTCGGGGGTCTTGGCGGTTTTGCAGCACGTAGACGTAAGTATAGTCGTTCATAACGCGGCCTGCCCGGGCGTAGTTCGGAGCGCTGATTCTGGGCCCGGCT
>SLBD01000062.1 GCA_007126515.1 Kiritimatiellia bacterium | reverse complement strand
TGTTCATGTACTTCGCCCAGTCTGGGCAACGCTCCCGGATGAATGAATCCATGTTGTCGCGGGTGGTCTTGTCGGGATTCCGTTTGCGCCACGTATCCAGTATCCACCCGGCTGAATCCGTTGGTATGTCTGCGCTCCAGTTTCTGAATTCGGATTTCGATTCCTTTTCGTAACGGTATAGTCCCAGGATGATCCCGGCGCAATAGTCCCGTTCCTGATCCAGCATCCCGAGATCATGATAGCGCTTTGCCTGATCTACGAAGGGCTGAAGCGCCTCTTCGATAATTTCGCCCGCCGCCTCGTCAGGGGACGTGTAGCCGTCCCGGTGAGAACCGGCTCGGTCCCAGCAATCCTCGACATCAATCGCGTCCAACTCGGCAAAAACCTCTTCGGCGGTCTCGTCCACATTGACCGCCATCAGAAGGCGCTTCGCTTCGATCTCAATCGTCCGGGCCATGTCGGGATCGCCGTCCGCTATCCGCTGGAGCACATGCAGCGCCTGATCGCCGGTCAGTTTAGAGAGAGGGTCATTCATGGGATTCAGGGCAATACCAGGGATGTGAATATCTGTGTAGTCGTTCTCGCCTCCCATGACCTTCGTCTCCGATGGACCAATAATTACGATTCTCTGCGAGCCAACTCTTCATGTAGAGGCCAGAGGGCTTTCGGCAACTGATTGGGGCTTGCCTTTGCGATGATCGACTTCCAAAGTCGATAAACTTGGCTGGTGTTGGATTCTGGTCGATCTTTCGCCTTCACTGCGGCATCAAGTTCTTCGGCTCCGCGACAGGCTGACGGCACGGATTGAACCGGAAACTTGGTCATGTCTAACTTGGTCTTGTTGTAACTGCCGAGTACATCCCGCAGCCTTCTTTCGCCTTCTGTGGCATCGGCGATTTCTTTCACATCGTCCGGTGCTAAATGGTGTAGAAGCAGCCATAATTCAAAGCATGGCCTGCTAAGGGCCACTTGAACACCCCGCTGTCGGGCATCGGTGATGGCTTTAATAAATCCCTCAAAATGCTGGTCCTTGAGGCAATGGTCCGTATCCAGAATCATCCAGCGCTCATCATCCTCATCCACCTCAACTTCGAGAATACGATTCAGCACGTGTTGAGCGGAAGACTGGCCATCCTGTGTTTCTGCCACGTGCACCTGCACGCCTCTCAGCCTGAAGGCGTCAAAATACTGCTTAGGGGCATAGGTATCATCACAGCCCACAATGACCAGGCGATCATCGCGTAAAAATTCCGCATCCCGTTTCAGGGGCCTGGGTTTCCTGTTCAGGAGGCTCATGCGTGGACCTTCGGGTTATCAATCAGGCGATCAATGTCGCCGAGGAACGGTATGGCACCGAAGCGGCCCTGCAGGTAATGCTTCTGAATGGAAAGATCCTTTCTCACCTTAAAGTCCGCAAGCGAGTAAAGTTGGCTGGCTCCTTCCTGATTTTTCTCTGCAAACCAGATTTCATCTCGACGTAACAATTCGAGATCCAGCAGGTTGGATTCATGGGTGGTCACCAATAATTGGCGATGGACGCCACTGCAGCTCTTAAGGAAGAATTCAATGAACTTCCACACAAGCTGGGGATGCATGCTGCGGTCTATCTCGTCGATAAAAAATATTCCCGACTCTTCCCGTAATCGCTCCAACACAGGAACAAGGTTCAGCAGTCTTTGTGTTCCGTCAGATTCCTCTGTCAGGTCGAAACCGATGGAGTGGCCGTTCGGGGCATCATGCTTGGCTTTGATGTTGAGCAAAATGTATTTCCCCGTGTTGTCAGGATCCCGCACGATGTCGCTTCCATCTCGAGTTTGCGCATGGGGAATGGAGCCGGAAATCAATTGAGCAGCCGTCCGTTCAGGTAGTAGTTTACGCACCTTTTCTTCTGAAATAGCTTCTTGTTCAATTTCCAGTCTGTCTACTCCTGTAGATGCAGCTTGGAGAAAGCGGCTCGCAAATTCTCTAAAGGAATCTTTGCGCAACATATAGCCGCCCAGCGACCGGAAAGGCGCTGTCGGTGCGATCAGCGTCAGGTCGTACATAAACCACGAAATGATGAACTTGAGAGTGGGATCCATCTCGCTGAATTCAAGTGTTGATCGCAGCGTGTAGAGAAATGTTTGATTTTTTGGGCCACCGACTGTTGCCAGCGCGGCGTGTTTATCGCCCAACTTCTTCAAAAAGGAGGACTCAATTGTTACGACGCCTGTGGACGAGGTCACCCGCTCAAAAAGCGCTCGTTCCCTATTCCCCTTCACTTCTACCAGCCACTCTTCGGTAATCCGTTCGTCATCGACCTTGAATCCATAGCGATAAACCTTCTTGTTCAACAGGAAGGTCACGTCAAATAGGGAGGGGGCTTTTGCCACAGCACCAAGCCTGAACGGCTCACGTCCGGTTTGCGCGTCCCGCCCAGGGCCGCGAACCACCATCTTTCGCATATAGGCCAATGCCCGGAAAAGATTGGATTTCCCGGCCCCATTGGCGCCGTAAATAACGCCAACCTTCAGCAGATGCTCGTCGGAATCAGGAATCGGCACCAGATGCGACTCGTGATGCCCTTGAAACCGCTTGCTGGCAACCATGCTGAAAGTGGTTTCATCCGAAAACGAACGGAAATTACTAACTGTAAAGGATATGATCATGAAACTCCTCGCGATATATTCGCACTAAATACCCCAATGAC
>SLBD01000215.1 GCA_007126515.1 Kiritimatiellia bacterium | reverse complement strand
CATCTTATGCTAACGCCATGAATACTACCCCCTCTTTTTCTTCCCACTGGAATGTTCCGGCGGGTTCCTATTTTGTCACCGGCACGGACACGGGCGTTGGCAAGACCTGGGCCAGTGCGGCGCTTGTGCTGGCGCAGCGTCAAGCAGGTATTAACACCGGCTATATGAAGCCGGTGCAGACGGGCTGTTATGAAGAGGCGGGGCGGCGCTGCGCTCCCGATGTGGAGTTTGTGCAATCGGTGACTGGCTGCGGCCCCTCTCACGACCTGGTCGAGGCGATCTGTCCTTATCGTTTTTTGTTGCCGGCGTCGCCGCACCTGGCAGCGACGCAAGAGCAGTCAACGATTCAAATGGATATCCTTTTGGCGGCCTATGAACGCTTGGCGGTCGCACATACGAACCTGATTGTGGAAGGGGCGGGCGGGATTATGGTGCCGTTGAATAAGCGGGAGCTGATGCTGGATCTGATGAAGCAACTCCGCCTCCCGGTCTTGGTGGTCAGTCGTGCAGCTTTGGGAACATTGAATCATACATTGCTGACGGTGAACACGATTCGCGATGCCGGATTGGATGTCGCAGGAATGATCCTCGTCCAATCTACCCCTCCCGCGGCAGATGCCGCGGCAGCGCATGAAGAAGCACTGATTCTCGAAGACAATCAGCAAACCCTTGAACTTTGGAGCGGAATTCCTATACTTGGACGTTTGCCATATCAGGATGTCAGCGAAGATCCTAACCAAACTCGACACAGAATCGAGCAGATCATCGCGGCGCATTCGCAAGGCTAACAGGTGGCTGGCAAAGTCCTGTGACCGCAGTCAGCCACCGCCTAACGGCGGCAGCTACGGAGCTTGAATCTGTAGCCGCGCCCGTTAGGGCGTGGAAAGACAGGGTCCAAACCGTCGCGTTGGTTCGCGGTGGAGTGTCTGCCTGAGTGAGGGGTGGGTGTATGAGTGGTAGTGATTTATTCTTTTTGATTTTTGCCGTGCTGGGTGGCTTGGCGATTTTTATTTTTGGGATTAGCGTCATGACCGACGGCTTGCGGCAAGCTGCGGGGCATCGATTGCGAGATATCCTGGCGCGAACCACGTCGAACCGCTGGACGGGCCTGGGTCTGGGTTCTTTGCTAGGACTGCTGATTCATAGTAGCGGCACCTCGGTGATGTTGGTCGGTTTTGTGAATGCGGGACTGATGACGTTGGTGCAAGCTGTGCCGGTGGTGTTGGGGGCCAACCTCGGAACAACGATCTCGATGCAGGCAATTTCGTTCCGGCTGGGTGATTTTGCCTTTTTCATTATCACGATTGGATTCGTGATGCGACTGGCCTGCCCCTCTTCCAAATACAAAAATATCGGTTTGGCGGTGCTGGGTTTTGGCCTGTTGTTCTTGGGGATGAACTTGATGAGCGATGCCGTCAAACCGCATCGCGAAACCTTGGCGCCTTTGCTGGAAGGCATTTCGGCGGACTCCTACCGCGGCCTGATTCTCGGCGTCCTTTTATCCACCGCCATTACAGCGATCATTCAAAGCAGTGGTGCGACCATCGGCATGGCTTTTGCCTTGGTTCAAGCAGGCGTCTTCACATCCATCGAACAGACCTTCCCAATCGTTTTGGGAGCACATATTGGGACTTGTGCCACAGCGATGCTCAGCAGTATCGGGACCAATATCCAAGCCCGACGCTGCGCGTTCTCCCACTTGTTTTTCAATATTTATAATGTGGCCTTCACCTTGATCTTCAAAGGATTCTTCCTCTGGCTGATGCCGCTGACATCGAATGATGTATTACGACAAACCGCCAATCTCCACACAGCGGCCATGCTCATTCCAGGTCTATTTCTGATGCCATTTACGGTGCAATACGCGAAATTGATTACCAAAATCCTTCCCTCCAGCAAGCCCGATCCTCAACCCAGCTATCTGGAAGAACGGTTGCTGGAATATCCCGAGAAAGGTCTAGAAGCCTGCATCCTGGAATTGCAGCGTGTGGCTCGAATCTGCTCCCGCAGTCTGATGCTGAGCGCCGAAACGGTGCTGTTCACACACAGTCGCAAAACCGTGTCCGAGATCAAGATGAACGAGCGGATTGTGAACGAGGTTAAAATCTCCATGAAGGCCTTTTTGAGCGGCCTCACGCATCGCTATCTTTCTAAACGGCAAGCGATCTTAATCCAGCATCTAGACCGGTGCATGATTGACTTGGAACGAATTGGGGATCACATCGAATCCATCTGTGACCTATCCTTGCTGCGCCAACAGATCCCGGATGCCATTGTTGATAAGGAATCCATTGACCAGTTGTTCGATTTGTATGCGAAAGCCCTGAAAACCTTCCGGGCCGTGATTGAGTCGCTGGATCCTGATTCAACCAACCTACAAGAGCAGGCCGAGAAAATTCTGCGCTTGCGGGACGAATACGCTCAACTCAGCATCGACACAAAAGCTGCGTTCACCGATAAAGTCGCGCAACGACTGATTACTCCAATTGCCGGTTTCTACTTCAGCGAATACATCGTCGGCCTCGACCGGATCGTCAAACATTCCAAAACCATTGCCTTGGCAGAGCGCCAACCGCAGTTCTGGATCAAGCGGAAGAAACTGGATCGTCAGGCCAAACAAGCTCCTATCCACCAGCACCCCTCCCTCGTCGACCCCAACGATTACCTTGCCCGCCTGCAGTCGGAAGAATACTTGTAGGGAAT
>SLBD01000143.1 GCA_007126515.1 Kiritimatiellia bacterium | reverse complement strand
ATCTTTCCCGAATCGAAGGTCTGCTGCCACAGACCACGTACCGCTACGGTAATCGGAACGTCACAGCGTCCGACCCGTGGAACCAGAACGGCGCGGGGAACATGATCATTGCCACCGGTCCCGATACAACCTGGATCCGCAATACTGACCCGCCTCGGTTTGAGCCCCCTGATTTGGGTAGCCGTCACTGGACCTTTACCACCAATGCAGAGGGAATCTATGAAGGTTGGTTCGTCAGCGAACCGACAGGGAACTCTCGTTTCACGCCAGGTAACACTGTCTATCCGCGCCTGTTGCTGAATGATGGAGCGCTGGGAGAAGAATATCATCATTACCTGACGCTATCCGAGTCCGTTGAAGTAATCGCCTTTGGGACACTTTCGCATCAGGGCACTGCACTACAAGCTGCTGAAGCTGGCCCGGCGCGCCAGTTCGTGCTGCTCTACGATGATCCGGCTGGCCTGTCACGCCCTCTGGCGGGCACCGTGGTGGAGTCGACCGGCAGCGAGCTGGATCATCGTTATGCCGCGTTCTATGAGCAACTAGCGTCTGGTGCCTGGGGGACGATCATTCCCAACCAGTTGTCCGAGGGTGTCCGGCGCGTGGAGGTCCGCAAGCTGACGAACGGCGAACTGTTCATGGCGTCGCGCTTCGATGAAGGGTTGCCCGGCACAGTGGACAGTGAAGCGGGGACCGCACCGGTCACCCTGAGTCTGCGCCCGGCGCCGGTAGACTATGTGGCATGGCGGACGCTGAACTTCGACGAAGCGGAGCGACTTGATCCGGCTGTGTCGGGCCCGCTGGCGGATCCGGATGATTCCGGGATCCCGAATCTCTTGCGTTTTGCATTGGGACTGCAACGAGGAGAAGAGTATGCGGATGCTTCGCCCCGGGCGTTGGTTGATGGAACCGGCGCGTATTATGTCCATCGGCGTCTCACGCAGGATGCTGCGGGGGTGACGTATGAAATCGAACTGACCGATGACCTTCTGGACGCGGAAAGCTGGGCCATAGCTACAGTTGGGGAAACGCTACAGTTGCAGTCGACAGTACTCCTGGAAGATGGAGTGACCGAGGAATGGATTTATCAGGTTAACCCTGCGTTGTTGGATATGGGGATATTTATTCGCCTGCGCGTTTCTGCGGAATAGTCTGAATTCGCATGAATATTTTATCCCGCATGCGCTCTCGCCCGAACGGCACGTGGCATTTGCCGCTGATCTTGTTCTCGCTGATCTTGCTGGCATTGGCTGCTGTGCGTGTGACGCACGGCGTAGTCATGCCCGCGTGGTTGGCGATGTTAATAGGACTCGGTTGGGCATTGATGGCGATTGATTACGTCCTTCGCTTTGAGGTGATGAAACAGATTGGCGGCTTGATCATTGTTGCTTTGGCAATCGTTATTCTGGCCGGCGCGTTGGTGCCCTTAGACCATGCTGAGAGGGCACCGCGCGTGGCATCACAGCAGGTCGCCCAAACATTCGAATCCACCTGGAATGTGCTTTATGCAGGCAACATATTCGAAGAGTTCAGTCCGAAACGGCTGATGCTGGAAACAATTGAAAGTGTGGGACGAATCAATCCGTTTCGTACTGGCAAGATCATTCTGTTTGCGTTGTTCGGGTTCTTTTTAGGTGTTTCATTTTTGTTTCCTGTCGATCCGCCTAAATCACGGCATGCGTGGGGTGGGGCAGCCGCTTACAGCCGGAGACTGGCGCTGGTGGTATTGGCTGCGCTGCTGTTTGCGTGGCATGTCGAATTGCTGCAAGTACTCTCTCGGACCCGCAATCTCAGTGGCATCAATGCCATGGAAAACAGCTTCGGCGTTCTCCTTGGCTTGGTGATATTTGTTCCCGTGCAGTTCTCGTATGCGCTGGCGGCGTATTACCGGAGGAACGGATCGCCTCGATTCAATGTGTTGGGTGTTGGTGTGGATGCGGTGAACATGGAAGACTGCATTCAGCAATTCGATCAACTGATTCGGTCCAATTCTGATCGTCCGGCCATGACATCTGCTTTGGGGGTTGCCGGCATCATTGAAGCCCGTCGTACGCAAAAGTTGCAGCGGATCCTGAATGAATCCGTTCTCAACACTCCGGATGGTATGCCTTTGGTTTGGCTGGGAAAACTCTACGGTTATCAGCATATCGAACGCGTCTATGGGCCCGATTTATTGCGGGATGTGTGCGCCCATTCCGCCCGCACTGGCTGGACGCATTATTTCTATGGATCGGCTCCGGGAGTAGCCGAAAAGCTGAAGCGAGTCTTGGAAAAGCGTAACCCAGGGATTCAAGTGGTTGGCACCTACTGTCCGCCGTTCCGACCACTAACGCCGGATGAGGAGGCAGCGCTGATTGCTGATGTGGAGCGGGTCAAGCCGGACATTTTCTGGGTCGGTATCAGCACACCGAAGCAACTCTATTTCATGGATCAGATGCGCGACAAATTGGCCTGTAAAGTAATCTGTCCAGTCGGATACGCATTTGATGTCAATGCAGGCATCGAGGTGGATGCTCCCGACTGGATTAAGTTTGCCGGCTTGCAGTGGTTGCATCGCGCGATCAAGCAGCCGAGATTGTGGAAACGGTATCTGCCAGACAATCCTCGCTTCGTCTGGGAGGTGATTGTGCAGATCCTGCGCCTGCGAAGATTCCCGATGTTTGTGCATGAGCTGCCGCGCAAGCCATTTGTGGATCAGGAGAATTATCCGCGTTTTCCCGCCGGAGTAGTTTCCTTGTCGGCAATGAGCTTGGCGGGCGCGCGTGACCGCATTGTGAACTGGGTGAAGACCGGTCAGCGTCATTATGTGAATGTGTGTACCGCCGACACAATGGTGCAGTGCTTTGATCGACCGGAACTGGCAAAAATCGTACAGGAATCGGGCATGGCCACAACCGATGGGATGCCTCTGGTCTGGCTGGCGAAAAAATGTGGATTCAAGCAGGCGACACGGGTCTATGGACCGGATCTGATGCTAGAGCTCTGCCGTGTGTCATCGCAGCAACAGCCTCCGCTCCGTCATTATTTCTATGGTGCCACTGATGACACACTCGCCAAACTGAAAGAGAATTTGCTAGAGCAGTTTCCCAAGCTGGAGATTGTTGGTATGTATTCGCCTCCCTTCCGGCCGCTGACCGATGCCGAAAAGAAGGTCGTTGCAGAACAAATCAATGATGCCAAGCCCGACATCGTATGGTGCGGATTAGGTACGCCGAAACAGGATTTCTGGGTTGCAGAATTCCGACCTCGTCTCAACTGCACCGCGATTCTTGCCGTTGGCGCTGCATTCGATTTCCATGCCAAGCGAATCAGGCAGGCGCCGCGCTGGATGATGAAGGCAGGATTGGAGTGGTTGTTCCGCCTCTATATCGAGCCGCGTCGTTTATGGCGACGCTACGTAATCGGCAATCCGCGCTTCATCGGTATGGTCTTGTATCGCCAAACCTTACGTCGCGGATGAGCGGTCACTTATGCGCTTTCATCTGATTACTCCTTCTTATAATCAGCTCAACTACTTGAAGCGGTGTGTTGCGTCGATTCGTGACCAAGCCATCCAAGGCTGTGAGTTGCATCATGAAGTCATTGATGGGGCATCAACGGATGGCACGGCAGAATGGCTTAAGAGGCAGGGAATAACTCACATCAGCGAATCAGATCAAGGAATGTACGATGCCTTGAACAAGGGAATCAATCGCATGGGCCCAAATGTGAAGTCCCAGCCCGAAACCATCTTTGCGTGGCTCAATGCAGACGAGCAATACCTTCCGGGCACCCTTCAAGCCGTTGCCGATTATTTTGCAACTCACCCGCAAGCCGACATCCTCTGTGGCGACGCATTGGTTGTGGATGAAAACGGCAACTTGATCACCTATTGGAAGAGTCTTCCTCTGCGCCGAGTCTACTTGCATATCGGCACACTCTACAATCTGACCTGCGCCATGTTCTTCCGTGCGCATGTGTTTGCGAGCGGCACAAGATTCAATCATAGACTGAAGGCCGTCGCTGATCTAGTGCTGGTCGATCAATTACTTGAGGGGGGGGCGAAATCAGTCTGTCTCCCTCGCTATCTATCCACCTACACCTATGCGACGGATAATATCAGCAATCAGCAACATGCAATTGACGAACGCTTGCGGTACATTAGAACGCAGCCCGCTGCACGACAGATTTTTGGTCACCCGCTCAGCCGCCTATGTCGAGCCAGTGAGCGTTTTCTGCGCGGTGCCCGACGACAAACGTTCCCGTTGACGTATCAGCTTTATACAAATGACCTGGATCGTCGCGCAGCTTTTCAGTCTGGCTATGTGGCAGGACGATGGCCTGCGAGGTCATTTCGGAAAGGGAACTAATGGACCATTTCTATTACCAACGTATCAGAGCGCTGCTGGATCGCGGTGACATCAAAGTGGACGATCAACTGCTGGTTGTTTGCGGCACAGAGCTTGATCGCGAAGTGTTGGTGGCCGCCGGGTGTGCGTCGGGCGTGATTAGTAACATCGATGACACCGTTCCGGGGGCAGCAGTGCACCCGTTTGAGCATACCCAACAAGATGTCGAGGCCTTGACCTATACCGATGCAGCTTTTGACTGGGTTCTGGTGCATCATGGATTGCATCATTGTCGAGCGCCGCACCGTGCCTTGGCTGAGATGTATCGCGTCGCTCGGCGCGGCATTATTGTGTTTGAGCCTTGTCGTAATGTCTTGGTTGATATCGGACGTCGCCTCAAGGTCGGTCAGGAATATGAGGTTCACGCCGTCGCCGCCAATGCCTTGGCTGCGGGCGGCGTGAATAATGAAGCCATTCCCAATTACGTCTATCGTTTCACAGCCGATGAAGTCGTCTCGACAATTCGTGCCAATGTCCCCGAATACGACATCACCTCACAGGTCGAGTATTATATGGAAATTCACTGGCATGATCTGCGTAAGAAAAGAGATCGACGCCCACTGTGGCTGGCTCGACTGGCCTATCCATTCTTGCGTCTGTTGATGTGCATACGACCTTCATTGGCAAACACAATGTGTGTGGTAATCCCTAAATCAGAGAAACTTCATCCCTGGCTACAGCACAATGATTCAGGAGAAGTCGTTCCGAATCAGGCTTGGTTTCAGAAATTCGGTCGTGCGGAATGAGTCGAGAGCCTCGAATATTACGCTGGATGTGCGCGCTCAGTCAGCGATTGCGTCAACAACGACGCAAGAAATTCCTGCGGTCCTTTGTGATTTCATCGGATACGAAGCTGCTTGACGTTGGTGGAAGTGATGATTGGGATTGGGGCGACTGGCCAGTAGGCGCACCTTCCGTCACGATGCTCAATTTGGATCCGCCCGCAAATCCCAAACCAGGCATTCAATACGTTCAGGCTGATGCCTGTGATATGTCCATGTTCGCCGACCAGTCATTTGATATTGTTTTCAGCAATAGCGTGATTGAACACGTCACCGAATGGAAGCGCCAGCAAGCCATGGCCGCTGAAATTCGTCGCGTCGGCAAAAGCTATTGGGTACAAACTCCCAATCGCCATTTCCCCATTGAGCCTCACATGCTCTTCCCCTTTTTTCAGTACTTGCCCTTATCGTGGCGGCGGGTCATCGGCCGCCATTGGCCATTTTCCTTTGAGAAACTCCGTAAAGGAGATCCAGAACGCGATGCTGTGGGAGTGCGCCTGTTGACGCGACGGGAGTTACAACAGTGTTTCCCGGATGGCGAGATCCATGCGGAACGCTTTCTTGGATTGGTTAAGTCATGGGTGGTTGTGCGTGGTGCCCAGAGGCAATCCAGTGAATAAACCCGTCCTTATCGTTGTGGGACAAACCCCACCCCCCTATAACGGACAAGCTAAAATGATCCAGCAACTGCTGGATGGCATCCATGAGGACATTGATGTCATCCATATTCGAATGGCCTACAGTGATTCGATCGTGGCGGCCGGAAAATTTGGCTGGGGGAAAATAGCTCATCTGATTTCATTGATCCGGCAGACTCGGGCCGCATTGACCAAGCATCCCCACGCAGTCCTCTACTATCCCCCCGCATCGCCCAATTGGCTGCCTGTGTTGCGCGATATCGTATTTCTGACGTTTGTCAGACGCAAAGAAACTCGCACCCTGTTTCACTTTCATTCGGGCGGACTTGGCGATTGGCTCAGTCACCATCCCGTTGTTCGGTGGGTTGGACGGAAAGCGTTTCTGCGCCCCGATTTGGCGATCGAACTCGGGGCCTCCTGTCCGCGTGACGGACTCTCTCTGAACGCCAAGCAGACCGTGATCGTGCCCAATGGAGTGGATATCCCCGTTTTACATAAAGAGTTTGACGAAACCGCATCGTCCAACTTGAAGATTCTTTATGTCGGTATCCATACCGAATCGAAAGGTCTGTTTGATCTGCTTGAAACCGCCAGAGAACTTAAGTTGAAGGATGTTCAATTCGAACTGCATACAGTTGGCCTCTGGTATGACAAAGGCGAAGAACAAGCATTTGCAGAAAAGCGCTCTGCCTATGCGTTGTCTTCAGAAGTGCGATGTTTGGGCGAATTGACCGGAGAACAACTCTGGGAGCAATACGCATGGGCAGACGTATTTTTCTTTCCAACTCATTACCCATGGGAGACATGTGGAATCGTGCAGTTCGAAGCAATGGCCTATGGCTTGCCGATCATCGCAACAGATTGGCCTGGACCACGAGATGTCGTTGTGCAGGGCGAGACAGGCCTGCTAGTCCCGCCCCAGAATGTGCAGGCGATGGCCGAGGCCATCAAGCGGCTCGCCCTTGACCCGGGGGAACGAATCAGGATGGGGAAGCAAGGCCTTGCCAGATACCATGCCGAGTATACTGCGACTAAGTTTAGGAGACGCATGAGAACGGCTCTAGGCAAGCTGGCAGAACGGACAATCTGAGCCACTGCCTTTCCCTCAATCGATCAAGAGAATAGTCCATCTTGTGTCGGTGGCGAACCAGGGTCATTGCTTTCAAAGTTCAGCCATGAAAATAGTTTATCACATCTTGGTTTTAATCATTCTTCTTTCGAGTGCGCAATCGTACAGCCACTGGAGTGAGACGCGGATCTACGGACTAGAACGGATGGTACGATTTGATTTGCTACCCTATTTTCTAGAGGGAACGCAAGTAAGGCAGGTTTCAAGTTTCGACCGCAGTGGGGGCAACGACGATGGATTCCTGGGAACATGGTCGGCTCTTTACCTGGACGAGAACGATGAGTATGTCATGTTCGATGAGTTCGGGCCGGGATGTTTGTACAGAATCTGGATGACCTATCAAACACCTCGCACCGATGATTATGAGCAGCAGGTATTGCGATTTTATTTTGACAACGAGGATACGCCGCGCTTGGAGCGCACGCTGGACAGTTTCTTTGAGGGCATTGAGGCTCCTCTGGTGTTCCCGCTGGTGGGCCGGCGCCATCAATCCAGTAACGGCTACTATAGCTATTTGCCGTTTCCCTTCAGCGAACGATTAAAGATTACGCTAAGTACTCGCCCTTTATTCTATCAGATGACCTATCATCTGTTCGATCGAACGAGACAGGTTGAATCCTGGACGGGAGACGAAGACACGACAGCTGTACTTGCGCAATGGGAAAATATTGGAGTAGATCCCAAGCCGACGAATTTTAATTATCAGGTATCCGGCCAGTTGGAGCTGCAGGGCGGTAGCACGGGGGTTTTATTCACTGCAAATGCAGGTGGGAGTGTCCAGAGCATCCGCTTGAGTCCGAGCCCCGTCACAAGCAATATTCTTGCGATGGTATGGTTGGAAATGGACTGGGATGGGGTCGAATCGGCCGTCTCCGCACCTTTGAGCGATTTTTTCGGATCTCATCAACGGCTTGCGAATGTTCGATCCTTGCCGATAGGGATGAGTTCAGGTGCAGATTGGTATTGTCATTTTCCTATGCCCTTTTGGGAATCAGCAGAGATTCGTCTGATTAACACGGGTAGCGAGTCGCTCTCAAATCTGTCCTTCACGATTCACCATACGACCAATACCTATGATCGGGGGCGATCCGGATATTTTCACGCCCGGTATCACGAACAAACATTTCAACCAGATGGACTTGATTATATTGCGCTCGATGGAAAGGGCCGAGGTCACATGGTTGGTTTGTCCATGTATATGATGAGTACAAACGGAGGTGGCTTTGCGAACACCGGCTATTTGGAAGGGGATGAGCGCATCTATATAGATGGAAATCAAGCGCCTGCGGTGCATGGAACAGGAACAGAGGATTATTTTAACGCGGGTTGGTATTTCAATAGGGGGGTGTTCAATCTGCCTTACCATGGGCATCCATGGCGGGATCATTTTAATACAGATCGGCCCAATCATACCCAGGCTTATCGGTTCCATTTAAGTGATATCATCCCATTTAGCGAGACCATCCGATTCGGTATAGAAAAAGGTGCAAATAACGATGTCCCCGGGACCTATCGCAGCGTCATTTATTACTATAAATCTTCCGAATCTCGCTCGGGTCTGGTGCGGGTCGCCAATCTTGATGTTGGCGATGCATGGTCAGAGGAACTCTACTCCTATTCGCCGCCTACAGATGCCGTGTCGATCTCGAATGAGTGGCAGTATGTGGGGGATTCGTCATTCGTTCCGTTTGCAGATCATGGGGTGAGTTTCACGGGGGCGGTGGAATTTGTCACGCCGGTGCTACAACCGAATGCAGGCATGCTGCTGCGCCGACGGATGGATCATGGAACGGGGGAGCGGTTGAAGGCGGATGTATTCGTCGACGGTGTACATGCAGGCATTTGGTATGAGCCGGATCTGAATTTCATTGGTACGCAGAATCGCTGGCATGATTCAGAATTCATGATTCGTCCCGACTTGGTGGCCACACAGGCGTTTGCTCGCATCCGCATTGAGCCGCATCCAGATTTCGGATCATGGAACGAATACCGCTACTGGGTGTTTTGCCACCGACCACTCGAATGGCGCAAGGATTCGGACGGGGACGGTATCCCCGATGACTGGAAGCTGTTGTACGTCGAAGATATTGCGTTGTTGCCGGCAGAATTGGATGCGGATGAGGACGGATTTACGGTCCTTCAGGAGTATATAGCTGGCACAGATCCCACCAGCGACGTATCCTTCTTTCATATCACTACCAGAGATGGACAATCGCCTGCATTCCAGTCAGTTATAGGGCGATTGTATCATCTACAGCGAACGACTTCATTGACGGAGCCTGTTTGGGAGACGGTCCGGGACAATATGCCCGGATCAGGTGGGACGATTCCACTACCTATAAATTCGGCCTCAAACAACTATTTTCGCCTCAAGGTCACAAAGCCATAGTCAAAATCTGGCATTCATTTGCAGAAAAATGAAATCAATGTCGCCATAATCGCGCCAAATATGGCAACAACATTATCATAATCGTTGCCTTCCTTTTTCATTTTGGGCTATCATTCAGGCATGAAGTACAAGAAACGTTTTATTCTGGAGCCATCGGGGAGTTTTTTTCTGTTTGGCCCGCGCGGAACCGGAAAGTCCACTTGGTTGGAGGGGCGTTATCCAGATGCTCGGTGGATTAATCTGTTGGAACCCGATATGCACAGGCAGCTTTTGTCGCGCCCTGAACGTCTGGCCGAAATGCTGGATGCCTATGCCGGTAAGACGGTGGTGATTGATGAGGTCCAGAAGGTTCCTGCCCTTTTAACGGTGGTGCATCAATTTATCGAACGTAAGGCGGGATGGCGATTTATTCTGACGGGATCCAGTGCGAGAAAGATGAAGCGAGGCGGAGTGGATCTTATGGCGGGCCGGGCGGTGGTTGCTCATGCGCATCCGTTCATGGCTGCTGAACTGGGTACCTCTTTTCAGTTGGAGCGTGCGCTTCGACTGGGCACGATCCCACTGATCCTCGCTGCACAAAACCCTGAAGATACGCTGGCTGCCTATGTTATGCTGTATGTGCGTGAAGAGGTGATGGCTGAAGGTTTCATTCGAGACATCAGCGGGTTTTCGCGATTCCTCGAGGCCATCAGCTTTTCTCATGCCTCCGTTTTGAATGTTGCGGAAGTATCGCGGGAGTGCGAAGTCAGTCGAAAGACTGTGGAAGGATATGTGTCCGTGTTGGAGGATATGCTACTTGCCCGCAGGCTTCCCGTGTTTTCGCGGCGGGCGAAAAGAAAACTGATTAGGCATTCAAAGTTGTATTTTGCCGATTGTGGTGTTTTTAGATCGGTACGTCCAAAGGGGCCTCTGGATCGACCAGAAGAAATAGATGGATCCGCACTCGAAGGGTTGATCTACCAGCATCTTGCGGCGTGGATGGATTACACGAGCAGTGCCCATCAACTCTATTTCTGGCGAACACAGGCGGGAACAGAAGTCGATTTTGTATTATACGGGGACACCCAGTTCTGTGCGATCGAAGTCAAAAATAGCAACAAGGTCAGGCGACAGGATGTTCGCGGGCTAAAGGCCTTTCGCGAGGATTATCCAGAAAGTCGTGTGGCACT
>SLBD01000214.1 GCA_007126515.1 Kiritimatiellia bacterium | reverse complement strand
CTTTATGGGTGTGAAGATTCTCAATCGCTGCAGCTCCGTTTGCCTGACCGCACAACATTCGGGTCATGATATTTTGACGGTTTGGATCGGTTGCAAAGTCGCGCAGCGTGTCTGCCGTGCACGGTAGATTGGTGTCCCGCAAATGATGATTGAAATGGGAAACGAAGCGGCGATAAGGATCTCGTAAGAACGTAAAATACCGAATTTCTCCACATTCTTCCTCAAGTCCGGTGAAGCAGGTCACGCGATGACCGCAAATCCCTTTCAGGGTGGGGTAAACTCTACGGGCGATGCGGATATCGCGTGGGAGAATCCAAGGTTGATTCCGTCGCCGCTGCGGTGGAACCTTGATATCACAATGACCGGCTCCAAACGAGCAACGCAATACGTGCCGAATCGTAGACCCTCCGGTTTTGGCCATGTGAATAAACGCATACATCATGAGTTTCGATTAAGAAGAAGCCTGCAGCGCATAGCAACTTACGGTTTTGTAAGCTAGGCGATCGCATCGGGAGTAAGGTACGCAAAGCCTGTATGGAGGAGGGCATTGGATGATCCTGGCGAAGCGTAGGAAAATTGCTGCTTTCTAGGTTTACGGGTGTGTAAGGGCGCGATACTGTGTGGCACTGGATGAACAGGAGTTCTCATGCATTCTCAGTGTGATGTGTTGTTAGTTGAAGACGATCACGTCTTGGCCGCGACTTTGAAATCGGGATTGGAAGAGAGGGGCTTTATCACTTCTCTTGCCCACAGTTGCAGGCAGGCGGATCTGGCGTTACAGGCGGGGCAGGTATCCATCGTGATTTTGGATTTGGGCCTGCCCGATGGAGATGGAATCGACTGGCTACAGGCTGTGAGGAGCCGAGGTGTGACGACTCCTGTGCTGATTTTAACAGCTCGCGATGCCGTGGATGAGCGTGTGATTGGATTGGATGCAGGGGGCGATGATTATCTGGCCAAGCCCTTCGCGTTTAACGAGCTGGTCGCCCGTTTGCGGGCCTTGACCCGCCGTGGCCAAGCCAGTGGGTCGATCTTGGCGGTGGGGGACTTGACGATCGATTTGCTCGGTCGCCAAGCTGAACGTGGTGGCGTAGTCCTGGATCTCTCTCCGCTGGAGTTCGACGTGTTGACCCATTTGGCGCACAAGGCGGGTACCCCGGTGTCGAGGGATACGCTGATGCGGGAAGTCTGGAAGATCGAGCAACGAGCCACCTCCATGGACAACGTGATCGATGTCCTTTTGGTGCGGTTGCGCGAAAAAGTCGACAAGCCCTTTCCCCATCCTCTGATTCGAACGATTCGAGGGGTTGGATTCCAATTGCAGCCGGCATCATGAAAAGCCCGATTCGGATTCGCTACTTCCTCTGGCTGGCCACCTTGTTGCTGGCATTTTGGCTGGTGAATTCGCTGACGCTGCTGACCATTAATATGCCCTCGATTCTCGCCCGCGGTCCCGATTGGCGCGAGGAGTTCTATGAATGGGTTGTGATCACAGGTGTGGGAGCCTTGCTGTTGCCATTGCTTCTCTATGCCGCCTGGCAGCTTTCCAATCTCTTGCTGCGACCGCTGCGGGACATTATCAAGACATCCAATCGCATCTATGGAGGGGAGCTGGATGAGCGCATTCAGGTTCAGGATACCCACGACGAAATTTCCGAGTTGGTCGCCAGTCTCAACCGGGCGTGGGATCGTTATCAGGATGTGCTGCGACGGCAAAAGCAGTTTGCCGGTGCGGCCTCCCATCAACTGCGTACCCCGCTGACAACGATTCGGACGACCGGCGAGATTGCGTTGCAGCATGAGCGGGAACCAGAAGAGTACTGCGATGCGATTGGGCGCATGCTGGAAGAGGCCAACCGGTTGTCTCGCATTGTCGAACAATTGCTGCTGATGGCCAAATTGAGTCGCGCGGAATTGACGGCGACGTTTGCAACGGTGGACGCAAACCGGTTGATTCGGGAGGTGATCGGAAGTTACCAGCCCTTGTTGCAAGACAAGCAGATCGAGGTGTCTTGCTCCGGGATGGACGGGCTCGTGCTGCGCGGCCAATCTGCATTATTGAATCAAGCGCTCGTGAACCTGATCGACAATGCCATTCGACATACTCCTGTCGGGGGCGCTATTGAGGTGACAGCATGCCTGCGGGAACCGCAATGGGCCGAGATCTGCGTCTCTGATTCCGGAACCGGGTTTACGTTGTCCGATGCGAATCAGGCGGTCGAGTTCGAACGCCTGGCTGCCCGGTCAGGTCTGGGGCTGCATATTGTCCGCGACATCGTACAGGCCCATTCCGGCTCCCTGCATGTTGGCACTGCGGCCCTGGGGGGTGCCCGCGTATGCCTGCGATTGCCGATCTACACGGCCTGATGCAAAGTGCTCCGTCAGTCCTAATTCTTAGCGAAGGATCGCCGGGGACAGAGCCCCGGCCTATAAAGATCGCCAGTTGTAGGCCGGACCTCTGCGTCCGGCGCAGTCACCCAGGGGTATCGAATTCCCAGGTTGTCTGTGGATTCGAGTGTCAGTGGTTCCAAAATCCACCGTTTGTTAAACCAGAAGTACTGCTCCGGATGCGCCCGGATATCGGTATCCACAACCTGCATCACTGCTTGTGTCATGCGTTGAATGTCGGCCGACTTCTCCATCGTGGAGTCAGGATAGATTGGCGGATGCAACGTCCATCGATGAGTTGTCAGGCTTTCGCGGACCGTTGAGCAAGGAAAGATAGGGGAGTTCGTCTGACGAGCAAACAGGGCCATGCCTTCCGGGATGTTTGCTGTGCCCCCCAGAAAGTCGACCGCAACGGCTGGAGTTTTGGAGCGCACGTCCGGCGTAATCGCCAGCACCTTCCCATTCCGCAGATTGCGAATGATCGTTCGCATGGAACCCGTATCGCGGCAAATCCCCTCGCCGCCGCCCGCCGCCAGCATTTGGTTCATGAAGCGGTTGGTCAAAGGATTCCGTTGGTGGGCAATCAAAAAGAACGTGGATACATCAAAATAGTTCATCGCCACCGCAGCGAGATGCCAATGCCCCATGTGACAAGCCGCCAGAATGGCGCCCCGCCCGCTCTGTAGATGTTCTTGCAAAGGTTGGATGACTTCCGGATTGAGGATGTGGTCCCGGCACCAATTCTCATTCATCCGCCGCATCCGCATCATTTCAATCCCGTTCAAGACAAGGGTTTGCAGGGAAGTCGCGACAATCTGCCGCACATCCTTGTCGGACCGCGATGCGCCCAACACCTCGCGGACGCGCCGTTCCGCCTCGCGGACACGGGAACGCATGCACAACCGTGCCACGCGTGCCAGGCCCATTCCCAGGCCTACTGCGGCCCACTCGGGAAGAATATGAACAACACAGAAGACGGCGCGTAATGCGGCGTATTCACATAGGTGTTTGACCCGGTATTTCATGGCAGCGAAAAGGTACGCTTCGCGTGCCGCGTCTGCGAAAACTATCACCTGATAATATCGAAAGGGTGAAGCGGAGTCCTTCATGCAATTCTCATTATGACCTCGTATTCAACCTCACGGCTCGCTCGGCCTGCCACGCCGAAGCCCCGCGAAGGCGGGTGAGCCCTACCTCCTTTTTTTTGGGGAAAAGGGCAATTGAAAGGGGGGGGCGAGCTCACCGAGCAAGTCGGGGCGGCCCTAATGAGAATCGACGGGAGTCCTTCCTGACAATCTTGTAAGGTTGCGGGGTTGGATTGAAATCACTGTTAGGAATAGGTGAAAATTGAGACAAAGATGACATGAATGTGAATAACAGGTTACTTGCTGTGTCCACTGTGTTTTTGTTCGCTACACTTGCGAACACATTTGGAGAGACTCATCGGATGGTGCTCTTTGAATCTAGTCATGGCTCCGATCTAAGCGTATGGGAAATTGAAAACGACACCGTCATGGGAGGGCGGTCGCAAAGTTCATTGACCCTATCTCCGTCCGGGGCGGCGTTATTTTCCGGAACGGTCTCTCTGGATAACAATGGCGGATTTGCTTCCATTCAGTATCACTTTCCCACCCGGAAGATCGATGGCTTCACAGTCGCTAAAATTCGTCTGCGCGGAGATGGGAAACGATACTTATTTCTTGTCGAAGCCGAGGCAAGAGCCCGCCATTACTACGTCGGCGAATTCCAGACGTCGGGAGAGTGGGAGACGGTTCAAATCGTATTGTCAGACATGATTGCCGTCTGGAGGGGAGATCGCTTGGATCAACCGAACTTTGCCGGTGAGACTCTTGCTCAGGTTAGGGTCATGATTGCCAACCAGACCCGGGAGACGTTCGAAATCGAAATTTCTCAAGTATGGCTTGAATGAGTTATTTGCTAGGTAGGCACTTTCGTATGAGAGAAGGGATGATCCCTTCTCAAATCAAAGCAGGAGAAGAAGCAGATGAGTAAGAAATGGTTCGTGTGTGCAGTTGCAGCGATGGTGGCGAGTTCGGCGTTCGCAAATCAAATGGGATCCGGCGATGTCACGCCGAATTTGGACCGGGGCACGAAAGTGCTTGAGGGGGCTGGGTACGCCAACTTGATGGCGGACGAATTAAACTTCCAGCTCTCTTACGGAATGCTGCTTGCCGACGGGTTCGAAGTGGGCGTGGTTGCTGGCTTACGCGACAGTGAGAACTACATGAGCACCGAATTGGGAGTCCGTGCCGAGTATAACTTCGTGTTCGGTTCAGCCTTTGTGCCGTTTGTTGGAGTGGGTCTTTCGTGGGCCAGTGTCGAAGCCGACCCCAATGATATTGACACCGATGCCGCCGTATTTTCAGCCTCTGCCGGTATGAAGTACTTCATCCGCAACGATGTCGCTCTTGCCGTAAGCGGCCGGTATCTTTTGGCCACCGATGATATCTTCGTCGATAGCGATGACGGAAAAGCAGCGGATGACGAGTTCCAGATCCTCTTCGGGATCCGCTTCTACTTTGATTAATCAATAGGATGCCTTCATTCGCGGCCCATCCCGGTATCCGGGATGGGCTGCACTTTTTGTCTTTTCCGCAAAGTAGCAAAAATCATGCGGATCCCCATTTCTATATCGTGCGTAGCAGATCAGGGTTTGATGTCATTCTGTGGAGGATGCCGCAGAATGAGGTGACTATTCCCTCCTGCAGGGGCGTGGAGGGCGGTGGTTGGTCAACTTTTCTGCGCCAACACAACCCACTTTTCACTCAGTAGACCGCGTGGCTCCAGTAGCCATTTCAGTAAATCCCGACCGCCTGATGGGGAGCGTTTCATCGTGTGCCGAGCTTCGATGGTAGAGGCAATAGCCACCACCGGCCAGAGCAGCAAATACAGCCAGTTCAATAGTCGGCAATGGGTAAAAAATGTTCGCCGTATACGCATCTTTTGCTGATAGAGCAGGGCATGCATCACGGGGAGATAAACGGGATTATGGTGGGTCGAGTACAACTCTGATGCGGGGACGTGCCAGCCCAAGCGCGCCGACCTGAGTTCGTGTTGCCCTGTCCAGAAGAATTGAAAACGTGACTGGATTCGATGGATGTTGGGTGTTGAGAATAGCCAATATCCGCCGGGTTTCAGGACGCGGGATACTTCTGCGCACACTGGGGCATGCGCAGGCAAATGTTCGAGGACCTCGGTGGCGATCACCACGTCATAGCTTTCGTCCGGCAACGGCAGCGGTTGCGATAAATCCACATGTTCATGCACGGTGATCGAGTGCAGGATGTCTTTGGGTTGGCGATAAATATAATCATCGGAGCGGAAATGGGTGCCTTCCACGTGACACCCGTCGCGGGCCAGAATCTCAAGGATTTCACCGTCGCCACAACTCAAATCCAATACGCGCAACTGAGGCCAACCGGATAAGGAGCGTACCCCTTTGATGACTTGTTTGACGAGGATCGGATTTGTCATGGGTGAAACCGTACCCGCAATGTGTTTTCATGGCGAGCACCGTTTCGGCGCTTAATCGGATGTCATCTTCTGCATAGACTGCCCACGACCGATGATATCTGCGTGGATAGCGCTGATGAAAAAGCGGCGAATGACGAGTTCCAGATCGTCTTGAGTATTCGCTTCTCTTCGACCAGTCAGGGAAAGAGCCGTTCAGCTGTGCCGCAGTCGAACTGTTCGGTTTAATAGTATGCAAGAAAAACGATTAGCGAACTGAAGAAGATGGAATGATACCACCTGTTTGGTGCAAGAAACTGTCTGACTCTTGCCGGACAATTCGGGTTTTCTGGGAATTCATCTGTCATTCGGCGGGAAGGTCTCGAGGACTCAACCGTTCCCGCCCTACAACCCATCGTGAGAAATGCCGGAATTGTAGGGCGCGAATGGTCGGAGACCTTCGCGCCGTCAGATATAGGTTTTCCATTGAATGGGAAATGCGCCATCCGTGGAATGGGATCATTGATCGGGAAGGATGATTGACATGCATCTTTATTTTGCTATATTTCGCCACAGAACGAAATGAAAAAGTGGAGGTGCTATGAGAATTAATGTATTTGACCCGGCGTTGTGTTGTTCAACGGGTGTGTGCGGTGCGGATGTGGACCCGGAATTGGTCCGGTTTGCGGCACTGGTAGATAAATTGAAACAGCAGGGTGTAGACATCCAGCGTCACAATTTGGCTCATGAACCGCTCGCGTTTGTAGAAGATGAGAGTGTCCGCAATGCCTTGGCTGAGGACAATCATTGTTTACCGATTGTTATGGTGGATGGCGAGGTGATTAGCAAGGGCGCGTATCCTGCAGATGAGGCGTTGTTGAGCCGGGCTCAGCAGGGAGATGCGCATGTCGGTTGATGTCCGCTGGCCGTTTTGCAAAGACGCCCCCCGCCATTTGTTTTTCACCGGCAAAGGCGGAGTCGGCAAGACTTCGTTGGCGTGCGCGACGGCGCTGGCACTGGCTGATCTTGGTAAAAAGGTGCTGTTGGTCAGCACGGATCCGGCCTCGAATCTACAGCATGTGTTCCACATGGATATCGGCGATCGTGAACCGGTTGCCGTGCCGGATGTACCCGGACTATGTGCGCTTAACATCGATCCGGAAGCGGCCGCTCAAGCTTATCGCGACCGCGTCGTGGGGCCGGTGCGCGGTGTGCTTCCCGATGCCACGGTCCGCGAGATGGAAGAGCAATTGTCCGGCGCGTGTACGACGGAAATCGCGGCGTTCGACGAGTTCACCCTGCTGCTGACGGATGCGGGGGCCACGACTGGATTTGATCATATCGTGTTCGATACGGCTCCAACGGGACACACGTTGCGGTTGCTCAGCCTGCCCACTGCGTGGAGCGGTTTTTTGGCGGCGAATCAAAGCGGGGCGAGTTGCCTGGGGCCGCTGGCTGGACTCGAAAAGCAACAACGTCAATACAAGGCAGCGGTGGAATCGTTGGCCGACGACCAGAAGACCGTTCTGATCCTCGTGAGTCGACCGCAGCGGGCGGCACTGAATGAAGCGGCGCGGACTCAAGCGGAACTGGCCGGGCTCGGTATCCGCAACCAGCGATTGGCGGTCAATGGATTGATGCCGGAGGGCGAGCGGGAGGATCCATTGGCTAAAGCGATGGCGCAGCGGGATCAAGCTGCCTTGGCTGAGCTGCCCGGTGGCTTGAAGTCGTTGCCCATGGACCGCATCGCGCTGCAACCGCGTAACTTGGTCGGAGTGCCCGCCCTGCGCGCCTTGTTGGAAACCGATGCGGTGGTGCCTACAGTGGGAACCGAGACGACTGAGGGGGACTCGACGGCGCTGGAGACAAATTCACTGGCAACGTTGGTTGATGAGTTGGAGGCAGACGGACGCGGTCTGATCATGGTGATGGGGAAGGGGGGTGTCGGAAAAACCACGATGGCCGCTGCCATTGCCCTGGAATTGGCGCGGCGGGGGCATGCGGTTGACTTGACGACGACCGATCCGGCCGCACACCTTGTCGAAACCGTGGCTGGAGATGTGGAGGGGCTGACGGTCAGCCGCATTGATCCGAAAGCCGAAACCGAGCGCTACTGCCGCCATATTCTGGAGACCAAAGGTCAGCATCTCGACGAGGCTGGCCGGGCTTTGCTGGAGGAGGATTTGCGGTCCCCCTGCACAGAAGAGATTGCTGTGTTTCAAGCCTTCGCGACAGCCATTGACGAGGCGGCGCACAGATTCGTTGTTGTTGATACAGCACCGACAGGGCACACGCTGTTGCTGCTGGATGCCACAGGGGCCTATCACCGCGAGATTGCGCGGCATCAGGCGGCGGCGAGCACGGCCTTTTCGACCCCGATGATGAAATTGCAGGATCCCGCCTTCACCAAGATGATCCTTGTGACCTTGCCGGAGACCACGCCCGTGTTGGAGGCGGCGGCGCTGCAAGAGGATTTGCGGCGAGCCGATATTGAGCCCTGGGCGTGGATCATCAATGGCTCTCTGGCTGCGGCCGGTCCTGCCGATCCCTTCTTGTTGGCGCGGGCTGCGACGGAACTTGGGCAGATCGAAACAGTGCGAGAGGAACTCGCTCGCCGAACCGCATTGGTGCCCTGGCTGGCGACAGAGCCGACTGGCACAGAGAATCTGCAGAGTCTTGTCCGGTTCAATCTAGAAGGTCTATCGGCATGAAAAACAGTCCACTCAGATCCACATTGCAAATCACGAAGGCGCTAGCCGATTCGCAACGCATCCGCATCCTGATGTTGTTGGAGCCCGGCGAGCTGTGTGTCTGTCAGATTGTCGAAGTCCTGGGGTTGGCTCCCTCAACGGTATCCAAGCATTTATCGATTTTGGCTGCGGCCGATTTGGTGCTGATGCGGAAGCAGGGTCGCTGGGCCTATTACCGGCTGCCGAAACTGACCCGCAAAGAGATCGGGCGGCCCGCTTTGGATTGGGTCCGATCTGCGTTGCAGGAAGATGAGCAAATCCACTTGGACCGGAAGAAATTGAAGACCGTGATGGCCTGCGATCCCGAGGAGTTATGCAAGCGGCAACGCCCTTCCAGTGAATATGAGAACAAAGGAGTGTCGAAGCGATGACCTGTGCAACCGTTGATGTGAAAGAAGAGAAGAAGCTGAATATTTTCGAGCGCTACCTGACTGTATGGGTGGGACTGTGCATTGTCGGGGGAATCATTCTAGGGCGACTTGCGCCCGGTGTGGCTGGTTACTTGGATGGCATGGCCATTTATGTAGATGACGCGCCGGTGGTGTCGATACCGATTGCCATTGCGCTGTTTTTCATGATGTATCCGATCATGGTGAAGATCGATTTTGCCGAAGTTGTGAAAGCAGGCAAGACGCCAAAGCCGGTGATGTTGACGCTGTTCATGAACTGGTGCGTGAAGCCTTTCACGATGTTCGGGATCGCATGGTTGTTTCTGGGCGTCCTCTTTCGTGACTTCATGCCGGGCATGGATGTGTTGAAGGACGGCACCGAAGTAGAGCTGTGGCGCTCTTATATTTCTGGAGCTATCTTGCTGGGGATTGCGCCGTGTACCGCGATGGTGTTGATGTGGGGATATCTGGCGCGAGGGAATCAGGGACTGACACTGGTGATGGTGGCGATTAATTCGCTGACCATGCTCGTTTTGTACGGCTTGCTGGGCGGTTGGCTGCTGGGAGTGAACGCTATGCCGGTGCCGTGGGAGGCGTTGCTGCTATCGATTGGCATCTACGTGGCGTTGCCTTTGTTGGCGGGCTATTTCACGCGTAAGTGGATTATTCAGGTGAAAGGGATTGAGTGGTTCACCGAGAAATTCCTGCATGTGCTGACGCCTGTATCGATCATTGCCTTGCTGGGAACGTTGGTGCTCCTGTTTAGCTTCAAGGGGGATGTGATTGTGGAGAATCCGTTGACGATTCTCTGGATTGCGATTCCGTTGGCGATTCAGACCGTCTTGATTTTTGCGATTACCTATGGGTTGGCGCGGGTGCTGCGATTCAAATACGAAGATGCGGCTCCGTCTGCTATGATCGGCGCCTCGAATCACTTTGAAGTCGCCATCGCAACGGCGACAATGCTGTACGGTTTGTCATCAGGAGCCGCTCTGGCAACCGTCGTCGGCGTATTAATTGAAGTACCGTTGATGTTGGGCCTGGTGCGAGTGTGTGTGCGGACGAAGCATTGGTTTCGGGGTTAGTGTGTGATCATCTTTTTGTCGCGAGCTTTGTCGGAACCTTTGTCGACAAAGCTCGCGACAAAGTTTGCGACGAAGATTGGGTTTGGAACAATCAATAGGATCAGGAATGCATCTATGACGAAAAAAACAAAAGTTCTCTTCTTATGCACCGGCAACTCCTGTCGCAGTCAAATGGCGGAAGGGTGGGCGCGTCATTTGCGAAGTCATGACATCGAAGCGTGGTCAGCAGGGATTACCACGCATGGGCTGAATCCGAATGCGGTGCAGGTGATGGCAGAGGCGGGGGTAGACATTTGTGGACAGACATCCAAGACCACGGAGGCGGTGCAGGACATCCCGTTTGATGTGGTGGTTACGGTGTGCGGCCATGCGAATGAGACCTGTCCAGCGTGGTTGAGCGGAAAAGCCCGAGTGGTCCATGTCGG
>SLBD01000083.1 GCA_007126515.1 Kiritimatiellia bacterium | reverse complement strand
GAAGAAGACAACCAGCGGCTCGAGTTTTTGGGCGATGCCGCTCTAGGACTCGTGGCAGCTGCCCACCTTTATGAACAACTCCCGGATCAGGATGAGGGAGCGCTCACACATGCACGCAGCAAGTTGGCGAATCGCAATGCCCTGGCTCGCATTGGAGAACGCCTGGAACTGGGCAGCTATTTACAACTAGGCCGAGGCGAAGAACGTTCCGGCGGGCGGCAACGGGCCTCCAATCTCACCGATGCAGTCGAGGCCGTCATCGGAGCCATCTTTCTGGATGGAGGACTGAAGGCTGTCGACAAAGTCTTCCATAAATTATGGCACGAGGATTTGACAATGCCCGCCGACACTGATGCTGAAAATCCCAAAGGACAATTGCAGGAATATAGCCAAAAACGCTGGAAAGTCAGCCCCACCTATCAGGTCATCGAAGAGCGGGGACCGGCCCATGCTCGTGAATACGTCTGCGTGGTCAGAATAAATGATCAGGAATATGGCCACGGCTGCGCCATGACCAAACGCGCCGCCGAAGCAGAGGCCGCTCAAATCGCCATGCAACAATTGATCCAATCTTCAACCGCGCCAAGCGATGCCTCATGAGATCATCGAGGTCTGTGGTGCGATTTTTCTGGACCGGATTTCGAAGGCGGCGCGGACACCAGACAGGTAAGCGCCATGGACGGTGGATGGGAAGGGCTGCGAGGTGGCTTCGCCGGCAAAGAACAACCGCCCGGCCACGGGCGCTGCTAGCGCTGCCCGCAAGGTATTCACAGAACCGGTTGGCACAAATGAATAGGACCCAAGGCTGTGGGGATCGGCATGCCAACGGGAAACCGTATGGGAAATCGGATTGGGAATCTCGCTGCCGTACATCTTCCGTAGGCTGCTCATTAGACTGTCAACGACATCTTCACTAGCCATGGCCTCGTTACACAAAGCGGTCCGGCCCGCACTGAATGCCATCAAAACGGGTTCGCCCACACGGTCTTGCAAAGGGATGATTTCCGGCCAGTCCCAGACGGAATTGCTGAGCAAGCCAATGCGATCACAGTCCGTATCCCAAAACACGCGATCGAATCGTACAAATACTTTATTGAAAACGCCCATTCGCAATCCGGCAATCGCCGTACGCTTACTTTGCGGCAAGGCAGGTCGAAACAATACTTTTTCGGATTTCAGCACGCCCAAAGGCATCGTAATCAAAACATAGGGCGCGGAAAAGATGCCCGTCGTCGTCCAGACATCGACATCGGTTTTGGTATAATCGATGCGGCTGACCTCGCACTGTTTCTGAATGGGAATGTCTTTTGCCAATTCTGCGAGCAATCGTTCCTGGTCACGCCCACCGCTATGCCCATCCCGTAATCCGTGAAAGGCTTGATCGTATTCAGCCAGCGACGATTCTTCGAGAGAGCCGGCCCATTCGTGTTCAATGAAGGTACGATTTACATACCGCAGACCGCTGCGTTGGAGCGCAGTCAGTTTACGGATGTCGGCAAAGTCGGCTTCGGCATCGAGAAAGCTACTGTCTCCAGGCCGTTGCTGACACTGCTTCACATACGCCAAAAAATCCTGCCGCAAATCAGCCAGCGACTGTAGCTCCGCATCTGTCAATCGTCGGCCGTCTTGGTCATAAACGATGGACGGCAGATCATTTGATTGGCCATGTTGTTTTGCCGCCCCTAAAACAGGATGCTCGCGGGTGCCTGTTCCCCACGCAGCTCCGACATCGACCGGCACACCCAGAGCATTGGAGCTCCAAATACGGCCACCAATCCGATCGCGGGCCTCCAGAACACGGACATCGTAATCGCTATTGATCAAGGTGCGTGCGGCCGCCAGTCCAGCGATTCCAGCACCGATAATCAGTACCTGCGTCCGCGTCTTGGTAGGCTCGACAAGATTTGCAGGAGGTAACCAGATCCCTTCCGAAGATACCAGCGGTGGCGTTGCCGACGCAGCCGAATCTCGTGGCGCAGTCGTTTCGAGTTGATGATACAACGACTGGACATCGGGGCGCTTCAAACCGTTTTTCTGCTTGTCGACCGGAGAATGCTTTGAGCCCACGCCTGGAGGACCCGCGTGAGGCGGCTTGCTGTAGGAAAAGGTACAGGTCATTTCCCGGCCTCAGCCAACGGCATCGTTTGCAGCGTCACTTTTTGCAATGGAATGCATTCAACGGGACATACATCAGCGCAAGCGCCGCAGCGAATGCACTCGTTTTGATCGATAAAGAGCAAATTATAATCCTCCGCCGAAGAGGAACGCTTGTATCCTGTAATTCGGCCATCTTCAGCATAGGTCAACTCGCTGATCTTGACGATGCAGTTTTCAACTGGCTTCACTTTCAGACAACGATCGCAATAGATGCACAGATCATTATCGATTTCATACTTATAATGACAGAGATAGCAACGCTGGGCCTCTGCCTTAGCCGCATCGCGATCGAATCCCAATTCGACTTCGGTCTCTGCGCCCCGCTCGGACACGGATTGCGTGGGCATGTCCTGGCGCGGAATCGCGTCCATTTCCCGCGTCCGGCCCGTGCTGGTCGCATCCTCAATCCACACGGCACCACGCCAGCGCTCGGTGCCCATCAGAAAGGTGTCGACGCGGCGGGCACAGTCCTTGGCGTGACCAATAGCATCGATGAGCGACAACGCCCCCAAAGCGACATCGCCAGCCAAGAACAAGTTAGGATGGCGAGTTGAGGGCTGATTGCTGGTGCGGTCCAGATCACCAATCGTCGCCT
>SLBD01000183.1 GCA_007126515.1 Kiritimatiellia bacterium | reverse complement strand
CCGACACAAATGATGACATGGGTCAATTGAGCAGGAAGTTGAAAACCATCTACATGGGTGATGTCGCCGGTCATCGAGTTGGGATCTGATGGTTCTGGATGACGCCGCAACGTCCAAACTTGATGTCCCGGCTGGCTAGATAGCTGTGAGGCGAGGTAGCTACCGACATATCCGCTGCCAATGATGGCTATGCGCATGGGGGTTCCAGCGGCTGTGGGCCATCGATTTGAAAGGCGGGGAGCAACTGGTCGTAGGTGTCGAGTAGGGACTGCGGCATCACCCGGGTATCTGCCATCACCGGCATGAAATTCGTATCCCCCTGCCAACGTGGGACAATGTGGATGTGTAGATGTTCGGCCAATCCGGCGCCGGCCGCCTCGCCCAGATTGATACCTACATTCGCTCCATGAATACCCATTGTCTGGCGCAGAATTGTGACGCAATCGCGAGTGGCCTGCATTAGCTCGAGCTGTTCGGCGTCAGTCAGGTCGCTGAGTTCGCTAATGTGGCGATAGGGGACGGTCATGCAATGTCCATTGGTGTAGGGGTAACGATTAAGGAGCGTGAACGTGTGTTGCCTGCGTTGCAGGACAAGATGATCTTTGTCGACCTCTGCTTGGGCGGCATCGCAGAGAAAGCACCCCGCCTGTTTGCTTGCGAGAATATACTCCATGCGCCACGGCGCCCACAATTGGTTTACCATCAGTTATTCCTCCGGGGTGGCCCGCATGCGCAGCCGATAGGCGCGGATGGAACCAGGCAGACCCACAGTGTCATCGAGTACAGTGATCCAATCATCCGCGCCATAGATGGCATCCGCCTCTGCCACAATTTCCCAATCACGATTATCTCCCAATCCGCCGATGAATTCCAACGTATAGATGAAACCCGATTGTCCATAAAAGGTCAATTCAGTGGCACCCGTTCCATGAGGTCGAATCAATAAGTGAGTTTCTTGAGAAAGCGTAGAAAGGCTGACGCTTGTGTTTCCCGCACTCTGAATCCGACCCTGCGAATCAATCTCGTTTTCTCCAGCTAACGGGGAGGGGATATCGTCGTGAGAATGGTTCGGCACTGCCACCAGATCTAAGTCGTTACGCGTGGCACTAATGGCGCTAGAGCTTTGCTGCTGGGGTTGGGCCATGGGAAGATATAAATCGACAAACACAGGCAAGTGGTCGGACGATGTCAAACTGGTCGAGGCGGGGAGGGGGGCACCGGCTTTTGGCAAACCGGGGAACGGACCATCCATTCGAGAATAGTAGATTTCACCAACCGGATTCATGGCTGTCAACGCTTCGCTGACAAACACATAATCCAAGCGAGAAATAAAGCTGTCGTTCAGGAAAGACCAAATTCCATGACCACCCGGGTGCGTCATCGGTACGCGTTGCAAGGCAGTATTGGTCAAGACATAGCGATCATCAGGAAATCGGTAATATTGAACGGGGAATACGATGTCTTCTCCCAGTTCATACGCAGCAGGAAGTACTGATTGATTGGCGGCAAACCAAGCCGCATCGAATTCATCCCCCTGCCGTTGCGTGAACCGATCTGCGTTCATATCGCCCAGAACCGCATAGTGCACGTGATCTGGGTACTCGCCGCGATAGGCCTCAATCGCCGCCACGATCCGCTGCGTTTCAATGGCCCGACGGAACTGAGCCATATTGTCATTGAGTGCTTTTTTATGAACGGCCCATAAGATCAGTGGATGCTCGACATCGGGTACATCGAATACGCCACGCATTACTGGGCGAGTAAATTCATTGGCACCTGCGGGCGAAAGCAAGGCTTCAAAATCTGCGTCGAAACGACTGAAATAACCGACACGCTGCACATCGCTGATTGCACCATCGGGACTGATCACCCAGTGTGGATAACCCAATTCATTGGCCAGGGCCGCCAATTGGCTGGCCTGGTTATTGTAAAGCTCTTGAAAGGCTACGATGTCTGCATCCAAACGGTGCAGGATGGAGCGCAAGGCATCGAAATTATCTAAAATGCCGTCCTCCACATTGACTGAGGCGATGCGGACACGTCTTCCTGTGGTGACCGTTGGAGAGGGCGATCCGTGAGTGGTTCCTTGCGTCAAGACATCATCAATTTGTAATAAACCGGTGCCCGCAGTGGAGCGAGAACCATTGTCCCAGCCGATAATCTTGATGGTGGCAAGGGATTGATCGTCGATGCCAGTGACTGGGATTGAGAAAGGGGTTACGTTCCCGCCACTTAGATCAAAGGTATCAATCACCTGATCGTTAATAGAAAGACTAATGGCGGAGGGCCCAGCCGCCGTTGCCCGTGCCAGGAACTGAATATTTGTGATCGTAAAACTGGTCCCGGGTCGGGCCTCCTTGGCAAACACAAAGTACCGGGCGTTCTCTGGGGTGGGGGAGTCAAAATTGCTGCTCGCCTGGGCGTAAGGAACTCCGGAGCCTGTCCAACTGCCGGGATTCAGACTTGGAAGACCGGGACGGCCGGTATTATGGATCAGGTGTGAGGATGTTACGTGGGGATGAGAGAGGTGAGGCGTGACGATGCTCCCGGTAAATTCGTGCAATGACAGAAGACCATGTGGCAGCAGAGAGGTCGTGAAGAATCCCTGATCGGAATAGCCGGTTCCGGCTACACTGGAGGCAAAGGCACGGTAGTACACAATCGTGTCGGGCGGCAGTTGCCACACCGGAACGCCAAAGGAGCCAAGGGTAAAGCCACCAATTTCCGATACAACAAAGCCGCCGTGGGGTGCCT
>SLBD01000085.1 GCA_007126515.1 Kiritimatiellia bacterium | reverse complement strand
TCGCCCGCGACAAGGTCGCCGTGAGTGCCGTCATCGAATAACTCGATGCCACCGCTAGCCCATCCAACAACGGGGTCGGCGGGGAAGTCTCTGAAGGATCCATCGTGATTGAAACCGCGCAAGGGATCTGACCCCAGCACCAGAATGCGTGGATTGGATGGCATCTGTCTCTCCGAGAGATCGAGTTGAAACAGCACGGTATGCCGCTGCCGCACCCCCGCATCACCGCGCCGGGGGTCGCTGTAAAGAGACGCACGTCCGCTGGCGCCGACTCTCAAGGGGGCTGAGGCTGCACCAAGATAGTCTGTAATGACCAACGCAGACCCATCGGTGGGCAGGACAAGCGGGCGGGCTGCGTCGTCCCATTTGTCGAGGCGAATCGCTTCGAAGGTTTTGGTGCCGGTGTCGTTGAGGATTGCGCTGTATTTGTAAAGGGTTGATCTCGGCGATCCGGCTGCAAACGGAACGTCTACACGATATACGCTGCCAGAAAGATGAGTCATCGGGATCTGGTTGGCAGGTCGAAATCTCCATTCCAGCGGCCGTGCGCCGTAATGGACGAAAAATTGAGATGCGCCCGGGTCCATGCCCATGCCGGAATCAGTTTCCAATACGAAGGTCACGGTAACGTCTTCGTCTATCTCTCCTGAAGATCGGAAGAAGCTGGTGTCGGCAGGCAGATTTCGCTCGGTGGCTCTGAACTCATCCTGCGGCGCCGCCGGGGCGATCGCGGTCACAAGCACTATGCAGAGGCCCAGCAACAGGATCGCAGATGAAAACATCATCCTCCCGGATGAAGCATTGATCTTCTGCCGGTTGTTGCTGCGAGGCTGTTGTCGAGATTTCGTTTTGAATGAAAACCCCTGTCTCATTGAAAAATGATATCGAAATCAAGCGGGATATCAAACGTGATAAAGGCGAGCACGAGGGCGCACAGGCAGCTCACCCGACCGTTCGGATGGCGCTACTGCAACATCTGATTCATCGAGAGGATGGGGAGGATGATGGCGAGGGCAAGGATGAAGACGAAAGCGCCAACGATGACGACTAAACCCGATTCAACCAATGTCATGGTGCGGGCGACGCGGCGTTCCCAGACCTGTTGACTGCGACGGCCAGCATGCTCAACCATGCCGGTTAAATCGCCACTGGCCTCGCCGGCTCGAATCCATCCCGGCAAATGATCGGCCAGCGGCGGAATCCGGGTCAGCGCATCCGCCAAGCTGTCGCCATGGCGAACCTGCTGAACTTCTCTCTCCATCAATTGCTGTACCCACGGGCTGGCGCTGGCAGCAGCGGCCTGTTGCAAGGCTTCCAGTAACGGCACACCACTGCCCAACAAGATGGCAAAGGTGCGCGTGAACCGGACATTGACAAGCACTCCATAGAAAGAACGAAACAGCGGCACCCCATGCAGTCGCCGATCCAAACCGGCACGCGCCTCAACGGAACTGTTCCACCGCTGCCGTATCCAGAACCATGTGGCGATGCCGATGCCAATTACAGCGGGAAGAAGCCAACCGATCCATCGGGATGTCGTCATGACACCTGCTGTCAAGCGCGGCAATTGAATGCCACTTTCCAACAGCAGTTCCTGAAAGGCTGGCAACATAAACCACAGCAAACCAATCCCGACAAGGAGACTGAGTACGAGTATGATGGCGGGATAGATCATGGCGCCGATTAGTCGGTCGCGCAATCCGGCTTCCTCTTCTAGAAAGTCCGCCAGCCGGTTCAAGACTTCATCCAAACGACCGGCTCGCTCGCCGGTTTCAATCAAGGCATGTTCAAATGCGGTCACGCGCGGGGAACTGTCGGATACGGCCGTTGCCAAGGCACGGCCTTCACCGACTTGATCTCGAATCGTGGCGATGACGGATCGGTTGGCCCCCATCTCAGGTGCGTCCATCAACAATTCCAAGGAACGCGACAAGGAGAGTCCCGCCGACAAGATGGATGCTAGTTCACGATAGAAGGCAGCTCGAGTTTCGAGCGCGAACAGGACATCGCGCCGCCGCCAGACCCAGCTGCGCTGAGCGCCGGCTACCTGGACGCGTTCCGCTAGAATGCCGTCGCGCGCCAACTTTTCACGCGCGTCTTTGGGATCCAAGGCCTGCACCAATCCCTTGACGGTCCGACCGCTGGTGTTCAGTCCCTGATACTCAAACGTCCTCATCGGCGATCCATCCCACCACTCGCTCCAGCTCGTCGACGCTCGTCAACCCGTCACGGACCTTTTCCAATCCGTCGTCGAGCAAGGTGATCATGTCCGTTGCTGCCCGCCGGACCTCGCGTAGCGCCGCACCCTGCCGAATCACTTCGGCCAATTCCTGCCCCACCGGCATCAACTCAAACACGCCCACTCGTCCACGATATCCTTCGACGCATTGATCGCAGCCAGCGGGATTGGCTTGCCAGAGTGTCGCGCCTTGCAATCGCTCAGCACGGCTGCCCAATTGCTGGCGCACGGATTCAGACAAGGTGGTTTCGCGGCGGCAGGCAGGACACAGCCGCCGAACCAATCGTTGGGCGAGCACGGCGCGGGTTGCGGCGGCGACGAGATAGGATTCCACCCCCATATCGATGAGGCGAATCGGGGCGGACACGGCATCGTTGGTGTGCAGCGTGCTGAAAACCAAGTGGCCGGTCAACGAAGACCGCACAACAATTTCGGCGGTTTCCTGATCACGAGTTTCGCCAACCAGTATGACATCTGGGTCTTGGCGGAGGATGTGACGTAATCCGCGTGCGAACGTGAGTCCGATTTTGGGATTGATGCCAATCTGGCTGATGGTCGGAAGCTGATATTCGACGGGGTCTTCGATGGTGATGACATTGAGGCGGCGCGTATCGAGTTCGCGCAAGGCGGCATAGAGGGTGGTGGTTTTGCCGCTACCCGTGGGGCCAGTGACCCAGATGACGCCAAAAGGCTCGCACAATAAGTGTTGCATGCGCGAGGTCATTTCGGCAGATAGCCCTAGATCAGACAGGGGCAGCAAGGTGGCATCGCGATTTAACAAGCGCAGGACAATTCGTTCGCCGTCGGCAACGGGCACGGTGGAAACACGGATATCGACCTCTCGCTCGCCCACTCGCACGCGGGCAGCGCCATCTTGCGGCATGCGCTTTTCGGCAATATCCAAATGCGCCATGACTTTGAGGCGAGATATCAGCGCCGCCTGCATTTGCTTGGGCGGAGCGGCCCGCTCGTAGAGAATCCCGTCGACCCGAAATCGGACCCGCAACGAATTTTGATACGGCTCGATATGAATGTCGGACGCGGAGGATTTCATCGCATCCAACAGAATCAGATTGACCATCTGCGTCACGGGGGCCTGATCGGCCACTCGTAACAGGTCGTCCGATCGCGTTTCGGGAGCGGCAGGGGCTTGTTCCGCTGCCAGTGTCTGGAGAAATGAATCGGTGGTTTCGCGGCGATTGAAATAGCACCGTTCGATGGCTTGCAGAATGACGGCGCGGGGTGCCAAGGCTAAATCGAATTCTGTACCGAGCAACAACGCCAGATCTTCAAAATCTTGAGAGCGGGCGGGGTCATCGGTCACGACACAAAGACGTTCTCCCTGCCGGATGGGCAAGACATGCCGGTTCCGCACCCAGTCCACGGGCACTTGCTTGATCAAGTCGGGATCCAATGACGCATCGCTGATGACTTCCAAGACGGGGGCTCGAACCAACTCGCCCAGTCCCGCCAGCATTTCCAGTTCTGTGCAATGGCCATTAAGGACAAGCCAATCGCCCATCTGGCGATCGGAGGCAGCATCGCCCAATTCTGCCAAGGCGGAAGCAGCCACGTCCGGATCAATCCGGCCATTTTCTATCCATCTATCGATGAGGCGGATCACTCGATCTCTTCTTCTACGTACCACAAGGCAGACTCACTCCGATCCACACCTGTCCGCTCTTCGAGGCGGTCCCGTAATGCCTCGGCATGCGCGAGGTCGGTGACAATGTGGGGAGTCACAAAGATCAGCAAATTGGTACGCTCTGTCCGATCTACGTCGCGGCGGAACAAACGGCCCAGCAACGGAATATCGCCCAGCAAGGGGACCTTTGACTTCACTCGCACCACGTCTTCCCGCATCAGCCCGCTCAAGACCACGGTGGCGCGGTCAGGAATGGTCACGGTGGTATCGACCTCGCGGCGGGCAATCGTGGGGGTAAACAAACGGTCGGGAGGACCGGCCTCAAGGATCGCCTCGATAACGGGGTTCAATTTCATTCGGACTTCGTTGTCTGGATTCACATACGGCGTGACGCGTAAGTGGATGCCCACATCAGTACGCTCGATGTTTTGAATCACGTCTCGCGCTGTACCGGCTCCGCCTTCGATCGTCGAGCTGAGCAATGGGATGTTATTCACGACGCTGACGCTGGCTTCCATATTGTTCTGGGCCCACAAGGGAATATTGGAGAGAATTTTGACATCGCGATCTTCAGCCATGGCTCGTAAGAGGAAGGGAACGCGGGGGACGACGCGCCCCTGCGGATCGGTGTAGAAGCCGCGGGCAACTCCCAGACTCAAACCTTGCGGAAACACGCCTTCCAAGACATTATTCAGCGTATCTTCGTCGCCGGGGCGACTGCGCCCGATGATTGTTGTCGTGCCGCTGCGGGGCTCGTCGATGGCGGACCACTCGACACCTAGATCCAATTGTTTGCCCATGCTGACTTCCGCGATGAGGATTTCCACCATGACTTGTTGGGGCGGCAAATCAAGACGTTCGACTAGATTCCGCAATAACTCAAAATCGCGAGGAGATGCATCCACCAAGAGCGCATTGTTAGCTACGCTGGGTTCAACAGATAAGACGGTGCGGTCCTCGCGATCGGCCGAGCGAGACAAGAGTCCGTTGATGCTACTGGCGGCCTCCTCGGCATTTAGATATCGCAGAAAGATGACATTGAGGCGGCCATAGCCAGAGGGCGTTTCCACATCCAACAGTTTGACCAAACGCCGCAGTTCGGCCAGTTGTTGCGGAGGGCCGACCAGCAATAAACTGTTGGCATGGGCCGCAGGGACGACCATGGCTTCACCTGCGAGGCCGCCCGCTCCGTCGGCGATCTGTTGCATGTGTCTGGACAAGCGGCGTCCCGACGATTCGGCTGCAACCAAGGCCTGCGACAACTGGCGGGCCAATTCATCCGCCGACGCATGCTCCAGCGGCACCACTTCCACGGCGCTTTGCGAACCGGCCTGATCCAATTCGCCGATTAATTTCTCAATCCGTGCCAAGCTATCGGCCGTGTCGGTGATGATCAAATGATTGGTGGGGCCAAATGCCGTTACGGCTCCCGCTTGCCCACCCCGCACCATGGGTTCCAGCATACGCCGCAATTCAATCGCGCTGATATGTCGGATAGGAATGATGCGAGTAATCACGCCAACCGCGTCGGTGGCATCATCTTCGATGCCATATAAGCGGGCATCGGGAAGCTGGCGCTCAGGAATACGGACCACATGAAAGAGCCCGTTGCGCTCGATGACAGAGTACCCCTGGGACTGCAGGATCGTCATCAGAAACGGGAACACATCGTCCAAGGAGATCTCGGAAGGAGCCACCACGGTGACCCGTCCGGTGATTTGGTCATCCATGACGAATCGTCGTTCGGTCATCTCGCCAACGAGGCGGACGACTAGCCGGATGTCGGCATCTTCAAAACTAAAGTCAACTTGGGCCGAGTTGGGATGAGCCAGCGCACCGACAGCCAGCATCAGTCCGCATACCAGCAGTGAGATTTTTATCCGCATAGTTTCAACCATAAATGGGTTCTCGCATCGCTTTACACATACCACACGATTAGCACTTCACCAACCGCAGAAGCAGCAATTCCCATTCTGGCCACCTCGGCTCGCTCAGCCTGCCACGCCGAAGCTTTGCGAAGGCGGGTGAGCGCGCCCTACCTTTCAATTCGCCCTTTTCTCAAGAAAAAGAGGTAGGGCGAGGCGACCCGCCGAGCCGTGAGCGTGAACCGGAGGTCATCATGAGAATGGCTGGTGCCGTAACATCTTCAGTCTGCTGCTTTCGTAATACCTCGTTCGGATCGTTCCAAGAATTCGATCAATTGAGAGATTTCCGGGGTCGTCGGTACATCAGCCTGGATTCGTTCCCGCGCAGTGCGAGTTGTCAAATTCTCTCGATACAGGATGCGGAATGCCTGTTTAATCTGCTTTTGGGCCTCGACGTTGATCCCCTTGCGCTTTAACCCAATCGAATTAATCGCATGGACACGCAGAGGGTTGCCGTCAGCCATCATGAAGGGAGGCACATCTTGCGTGACTTTCGAACAGCCGCCAATGATGCTTAATCGTCCCAGACGGACAAATTGATGCACGGCACTGAGGCCACCGAGGATGACTTGATCTTCAACAATCACATGGCCAGCTAATGTGCCGCAATTGGCCATGATGACACCGTTGCCAACCACGCAATCATGCGCGATATGGGCGTAGGCCATGATATGACATTCTGAACCGATTCGCGTTGTGTCCCCGTCATTCGTGGCGGCATTGACGGTGACGTACTCACGGATCGTGGTGCGGTCGCCGATTTCGACATAGGCCGTTCCGCCTTGGAATTTGAGGTCTTGCGTTTGTTGGCCAATGGAACAAAAGGGGAACAGGGTGCATCCGTCACCGATGCGAGTATGGCCTTCCACCACAACATGTGACATCAACCGCGCCCCTGCACCAATCTGGACATGGGGGCCGATCACAGAGTAGGGGCCCACCTCCACGTCGTCGGCAAGCTGGGCCTGCGGGTCGATAATCGCAGTTGGATGAATCGTCGCCATCGTCTTTCTTAGACCTTCCTGGCGAACATCAAATCAGCTTCACACGCAATCTGATCATCGACGCGAATTTCGCCGTGTACCCAGAACATTTTCAACCGCATTTTGGTCAACTTGACTTCGATGCGCAATTGATCGCCCGGCCTCAACACTTTACGAAAACGGGCATTATCGACCGCAAGAAAATAGGCGATGGCCCCCTCGCACTGCTGTACTTTATTCACCAAAATGCCGGCAGCTTGCGCCATGGCTTCTAGTTGATACACACCCGGCATGACCGGATCACCAGGGAAATGCCCTTGGAAATAAGGTTCCGTCGCCGTCAAATTCTTGAGCGCAACGATCGATTCCTTGTCATCGCATTCCATGACCCGGTCCACAAGCAGGATCGGGTATCGATGCGGCAACACATTCATGATTTCGTTGATATCCATGCAGCCATCTCCTGATTAATCGCGATTCCGCTCGCCAGCATGCGCTACAATCACGCGCTGGCAACGGAATCAATAGCATGATCATGCCTTGCCACCCGAGATTCGGCAAGCGAACTTTCACCCCGAAAGAAACGGAGCCCCGCCGATAAACAGCGGGGCTCCACAACGCAGGACCGTGCTTCGTTGATCGAGAGATTTAGCATGGCTTCCCATGCTTAAGCGCCCCCGAAGCGTGCGACGGGCACATCACATCAGGGCTGCCAACTGGCGACGAGCTCCGCGTTGTCCTCGATCCAAGATCGCACGGCACGCTCTTCTCCCCCATCCGGGACACCGTCCATGATATCCATCAGAGAACCGATTTCCTCGGCATTGAATGTCATGTTTTGAAACAACGCTGCCACTTCGGGAAAATCGGCTGAAAATCCCAACCGAGCTGCAGAGTGGACTAGTTCGGTCGCTCCAAAGTCGCCATGCGGATCTTCGAGATATTTCAGGTCAAAGCGGGCGAACTTCCAATGTGGTGACCAACCGGTGACAACGATCCAGTCGCCATTATCGATGGCATTCTGCAAGGCCGCCGTCATGGCGGCTTCACTGGAGGCCAGCAGTTCGAAATCTAACCCATAGCTTTCAATGGCATTTTCTGCAGATGCCATGATTCCAGCACCGGCATCAATACCGGTGATTCGGCCATTGAATTGATCCCGATACTGATTCATGTCTGCAATGCTGTCGATCGTGACAAACTCTGGCACCACCAGCCCAATCCGGGCTTCGTCATACCACGTGCTGATCAGTTCCACCTGATTTCCGAACCGCTCAAAGTAGGCAGCATGGGTATGCGGCAACCAGGTTTCAATCATGATATCTTGATTGCCTTGCGCAACGGACGAGTAGATGGGCGCAACATCAGCCATTGTGGCTTCGACGTTGTACCCCATGTCCTCCAGCAGCACGGTCATCAGATGGGTGACAGCGACTCCTTCGGCCCAATTCACATACGCCAGGCGAATCGTATCGCTAGTCGCATCTTGACGAGGCTGCCCACATCCGACCAACAGGCCCACACTCATTGCCGCGGCACACAGAACCGCCAACCATTTGGTTTGAATTATCTTCATAGGTATCTCCTTCTGTTTATAGCTTACCCCTCGGGTTCAGCCTTCCTGTTTACGTGCGCTCTTTGATCCGAGCGCATGTGTGATTCGATCCAGATACATAGCCAGCACCACAATCGCGATGCCACTCTCAAAGCCGATTCCAAGCCGCAACTGCTGAATACCGCGCACCACTTGTCCGCCCAGTCCACCGGCACCAATCAACGCGGCAATGACGACCATCGACAACGCCAACATGATCGTCTGATTCACGCCGGCCAAAATATTCGGCAACGCCATCGGCAATTGGACTTTGAACAACTGCTGCATCGGCGTGCAGCCAAATGCATCCGATGCCTCCAGCACATCATGCGGCACTTGCCGCAATCCCAATGTCGTCAGTCGTACACAGGGAGGCATCGCGAACACGACGGTTGCCACCGCTCCCGGCACCTTGCCAATGGAAAAAAAGAAGACGGCGGGAATCAGATAGACAAAGGCCGGCATGGTCTGCATGAAATCTAGAATGGGACGTACAAACCGTTCAACGCTACGTCGTCGGCCCGCCCCAATTCCGACCGGGATCCCGATCAACAAAGCCATCAACGTGGAGACCAGGACCAGCGCCAACGTTTGCATCGTCAGCTCCCATAAGCCCATGCCGATGATCAACAAAAACCCGATCACAGAGAAGAGCGCTAATCCGTACTTTCTCCACCCCGTCGCCCACAAGGCCAACGCGACAAACAGGGCCACCATCAGCAGTGGATGGGGAAAGAAAAACAGCGTTTCAAAAAACGAAATCAAACTATCCACAATACCTTCAATGGCATTGAAGAAGCCCGACCAGTTATCGGTCATCCAATTGATCAGCAATTCAAAATAATGTCCCAAGGGAATCGAAATCATGATTCTTCTCCTTCCGCAGACATGGCCGAGAGGAGTGCGGATCGAGTCACGATCCCGGCAAACCGGCCATCCTGCCGCACCACCGGGACGGGGATACTGCTGCCACTGGCAACCGGAATGATGTCTCGTAGTGATGCCGTGATGGGTACAGACGGAATGTCTCGAGCCAAGATGGAATCCAAGGACCGGCTTTCCTGTTTGGCTTCCCGAATCGCATCATCAATGCGCACAAGCCCCAGCAACTGTCGATCCTGATCCACGACGAAAAGGCTGGAATGATTATGCTGCTTCATGGTTCGAACCGCTTGATGAGGTCCATCCTTGTGCGTGGCGACGACAGGCGTCTTGTGCATGATGCTGGCGGCTGTCAGCACTTTGCTGCGGTCGACATTCTCCACAAATGTCCGCACATAATCGGTGGCGGGGTTCGTCAGAATACCTTCGGGCGTGTCAATTTGATCGATCACACCATCCTTCATGATGACAATGCGATCCCCGAGCTTCAACGCTTCATCCAAATCATGCGTAATGAAAATGACGGTCTTGTGCAAGCGGGCCTGCAGCTCAATCAATTCATCCTGCATCTGTGTCCGAATCAGCGGATCCAAAGCGCTAAAGGCTTCGTCCATCAGCAATATTTCCGGATTCGTTGCCAACGCCCGCGCCAAACCAACGCGCTGTTGCATTCCCCCGCTAAGGGCTTGTACGGGGCTGTTTTCGTAGCCATCCAATCCGACCACCTGAATAGCCTCCAAACTCTTTTCCCGGCGATCGCCCGGAGGAACGCTCTGGATTTCTAAGCCAAAGCCGACATTTTCAAGGACATTCCGATGCGGCAACAAACCGAAATGCTGGAATACCATCGAGAATTTGCGGCGGCGAATTTCGCGCAGTGCGGCGACGCTTTGATGAGAAATATCCTCTCCATCTACTAAGACTTCGCCATATGTGGGTTCAATAAGACGATTAAGCAAGCGGAGCAGCGTTGACTTCCCGCTGCCAGATAGCCCCATGATGACAAACGTTTCGCGCCGCTGAATGGCAAACTCGGCGTTAACTACGGCGGGCGTACAGCCTGTCTTTCTTAAAATCTCGGGACGAGGGACGCGATCGTCCGCCATCTTCTTGGCATCGGCGACACGCGGCCCAAATATTTTATAGAGGCCACGCACCTCGATGACCGGTTTGTTTTCACCCATCGTATTGAATCCTTGGTTCAGTTCTTCATCAAGTGTTGCCGGGGCAAGCAAGCCCCACGCGCAGAAAAAGAAAAGCGGGGACAGCCATCGCAGACAGCAATGACCGTCACCCGCTTAAATCGTATTGTTAGAAGTAATAGCCAAAATTGATATTGAAGCGATACTGCCAGTCATTGTTTTGATTGGA
>SLBD01000137.1 GCA_007126515.1 Kiritimatiellia bacterium | reverse complement strand
CCCAAGGGATCGATCAAGTAAGATTGCGTCACTGCGGGACCTGGCAAATGATCTTCCTTGAATACTCGTGCCCGTATCGCATGAATCTTAAAGACTTCCCCGTCGGGTGCCTCCCATCCTTCTCGATATTGATCAAAGGGATCTGCAAAGTTAGTCGGAATTTCTGAAATCTCATTCGGCTCGCCCTCCCGACTACCCAATGTCAGAGGACCACTAAATATTGGCGAGCCGGACGTGGGTTCAGATCCGTCCGTCGTGTAACGAACCACAGCGCCGTCCACTGGCGATGTGATCTCCAGTTGAACATTGCCAATGGACATCCCGCCGGGCACGGAGAATATCGGCTCTCCCAGCAACTCGGTTTGCCCTGAACCCGTATTGGTAGCTCGCGGGGTCGGGGTCGGGAAAAACAACCAGTCCCCCGTGCCGTCCGGTTGCCGCCCCAGCGAAATGTCTGTTGGAATCGGCGTGGGCTCCAACTCGTCAACGCGGTTTCCGGCTGGGTCGGTCAGCAGGACTTCTTCACCGGCCGAGCTAATCGACCAACTGGTGTGCGGCTCCGCTTGATCCGGGCGGTCTTTACCAGATGCCCACACCAGCATGAACTGACCCGGTTGAATCGTCACGTCGCCAAACACCCACTTGAATGGATCGTTGAAATTATCGGAGAGCCCCCACCCCTGTAAGTGGACGGGCTCGGCGTTGGCATTATAAAGCTCAATCCAATCCGGATAATCGCCATCCTCGTCTTGAACCGTCGAGCTATTCGAGGCCATCACTTCATTGATGTAGATGCCGCCGGGAAAAACAGGCGCTTCATCTTCGCCGATCACATAGGAATAAAACGCGCCCCCATTGTTGTTCCAGCGCAGGGTTTGCAAGCCAATCCGATCCGGCTCCCAGTCCAGCAGTGTCGTGGTCAGGGCGTAATACTGTACAGTCATCCCCTCATCAGCAGCATCATGATGGATCTCAACGCTTCCCGTCGTTCCACTGCCACTGGCAGCCACAAAGGTCGATGTCTCCCAGTCATCCAGCGTATACCGGACATAAATTCTTTCGCCCAGACTCGGTGCCGCCGATATCGTCAGCGGAATCGTCGATGTCAGGCCATCGACAACATGCACCACCGTGGTAATCTGCACCGGTGGCTGTTCCGTTTCCTGAACCAAAACGCGGCCGGTCACTTGCTGCGGCACATTCTCCATTGCAAAGGAATAGTACCTGCCACCGACAGCATCCAGCGGCGTGCTGGAAAAGAATTCCGTGCCATGAAAGAAATCAATAACCTCAGCGATCGGTGTATTGCTCCCGTACGTCCAGTCATACTCCCAATTCTCATGAGCAATCTTGAACCTGTGATCGGATCCACTAGCCTGCATCGTCACGCGCCAGACATCGTCGACACCCAACGTCATCGCATCATATCCCCAATCACCGTTGAAAGCATTCCACACCCCGCGAAAGCCGCGCGGATCCTGTGCGTGAGCGGAACCAGCCGCCCCAAGCAATAGTAGGCACACAAACGCGGCACAAAAGAAATGCCCTTGAAATCTTAGACGATTCATAAAATCCTCGCAAAACGGAAACCACCCCTGAACGTACAGACAACCTACCCGATCCCGAACCAAAAATAAAGCGTTCTACACAGCCATTTTCGACCGATTATACCGGTCGCCAGAAATTCAATCTAGAAAGAGCAGTTGAACCTAGAAACAGCGGTTCGGCAGGTTCATAAAGAAGATTAAGGAAAAAGATGAAGGAATAGCATCTTTTCCCCTCCTTGTCTTTCGCCATAATCTTTCGCCTTAATCTGCACCCGTAGGGTGTCTTTAATGCAAAACATCTAATCGCAACTGCCGAGCAGCTGAACTGCTCCATGTAGGATGAAAGTTTCCACTCAATGGAAGAAAAAAACCGCAGTTTTCCACTCAATGGAAGAGAAAAATCGCGTTTTTCCACTCAATGGAAACTTTTGCGCCATTTTTTCCACTCAATGGAAATTTTTCGAGGCGTTTTTCCATTCAATGGAAATTTTTCTCGCCATTTTTCCACTCAATGGAAACCGCATAGATTCGCCAGACGAGCTCGACAGAGTCTCGTCCTGTGCCTGTAAACCAAAGCGTCTCTAGTGTGCGTCGCGGACGGGCCACACTGGGTGAGGGCCAGACGACTTAACGCTGACTTCCACAGTGCCCGCTCCCATACTCACGCTCCACGCGCCGGTCTCATTGCCCGCGCGCGTAGTCGACGACCAATAGCGCGACAACACGATGTTTGTGAACGGATGTCCCGCAGGCAGCGCGGGATCGAGTTGTCCATAGTCGATCAGGCTCTGCAGCTCGTGCAAGTTCGGCATGCGCCAGTCGGAATACCCGGCGTAGGCCGAGCCGTTGATATTGGCCATGGCCACGAACGCGAAGGTCCAGTTCCACTGTTGCGAAGACGGTGCCCTCACCCACATCAGTCCCGTCAGATGGTCCGTTACCACCTCGGCGGTGCCATTGGTGGTTACCGTGAAGCGCGGGTCCGGCCAGGCAACGCCTTGCTGCCAATAGCCGTCGTCCCCCGTCCGGTCGCTCGTCGTCTGTCCCGTCTTCGGCACGGCGGCATTGTACGTGCCCCCGCCGCCCTCGCCCTCATACGTCCCGGTGACACCGAAAATCGTGATATCGTTCCTGATGTTCTCTGCCACCAGGTCCGCATCTCCGGCCACCTCCCCCGTGCCGTCGTGATACCCCTGCGTGATCGCCTGCGCGGTCGTGCCGGGCAT
>SLBD01000151.1 GCA_007126515.1 Kiritimatiellia bacterium | reverse complement strand
TCACGCATCATTTCATCCACATTTTGACGGCGTTCAGCAATATCCGGTCGGCGTTCCACTGGAACCGGGCGTGCTTCTTCCGCTACGCGACGAGCTTCTTCACGTGCGATTCGACGTTGTAACATGGCAGTTCCACGGTGACCCGGAGATAATTCAATGGCTCGCTCCAAATGACGCCTAGCCTCACGCATGTCGCCATCATCTCTGTAGATACTCTGAGCTCGCCGGAAATTCGCTTCGGCCAACCCCCATGTTGCCTGTTCACGCTCTTCTTGACGGGCGGCTCGATCAGGAATCTGTCGGCGAGCATTTTCAAATTGCTGTATCGCGCGAGCAAATTCATCACGCTCCAGGGCTCGATATGCGGCATCCAAGGCCTGCAAACCCTCTACTTCTTCTGCTTGCCGCCGCACTTCTTCAATCCGCGCAAACTCACGAGCCGCACGATCCGCCTCCGTTTCAACGCGAGTAGGCACAGGCTGCTCGACTTCCGGTTCAACATCCACCACATCATCGACGACCGGTTCGTCCAACCACTCATCTTCGGGCTCAACATCGATGATGGGCTCTTCTATGACTTCCTCTTCCAGATCGGGAGCATCCCAATCAAGATCCCAGTCATCTATATCGTCTTCAACAATCGGCTCTTCTTCAACGACCGCCGGTTCTGGCTCCAGCTCAGGTTCGGGTGCAGGCGTTTCCTCCTCTTCAGGGAAGAGGAAATCATCATCATCAAACATCCAGTCGTCTTGATCATCCACTTCAACCGGTTCAGCAGGAGGAGCGGGCATATCTGGCTCTGTGGGGAACTCAGGCTCTTCTGATGCATCTACATCATCAAAAAGGTCATCAAACTGATCCTCTTCAAACTCATCATCGATCAGATCGGGCTCAGGTGCTGTCTCCTCAATGTCGACATCAAATAAAGCATCGAAATCGAAGTCATCGATTGCCTGGGACGGGCCCGGCCACACCAACAACTGCACTAAAAGGATTGCTAGCAGGGGTTTGATGACTCTCATTCGATCTCTCCTTCTCGCATCGGTATCAATATTCCAACAATTCTTGGGCATTATGTACACTTTCCAACTAGCTTGTTCAAGAACCGAACAAGGCCTCAAAATCAGCATCTGTTTCGGCGGGAGTCTCGCCCGCCCCTGGCGCTCGCGGGCTCACTCCAGGAGCCTGTCGAGTTACGGTAATTTCTTCGATTCGTTCAATGTCTCGCAGCAAAATATGATCCGGCTGAATGTCCAAAATCAGGAAATTCGACCCGCGAACTTCAAATTGCGTACCTTCACGCACTCGAAAAACCGAATCGTCTACGGTGAAGATTAACTCGGCAATACGCTCTTCGACTCGATGGTCCACATTGGCAATCAAGTCGATTATCCGCCCATCATCCCGCTCCAGACTCAACACGGACGCATCCACCAATCCCCCATGTCGACCGGGGCGTGTGCGCCGCTCATGACCAACAATGCGATATCCTTCGATCGTATCTCCCATGCGACGTAAAACGGTCTGACCATCCCGCCGGTTCAACTGGAACTGAATGTCCCCTTCCACGAATTCAACGACACCTTGGAAGCGAAGACCAAAAGGAATCTCTCGGACTCGCCCCATTCGCAGTTTGAGCGCGTGCGAAGGATGGTCGGCCGGATCAATCGGACTTGTTTGAGCCTCAAACTCTTCGCGTACGGTAAATCCATCTCCATCTAAATCACGATCCGCGAGTGTCGAATCGAATGGATCCAGACCAAAGCCGATCAACCATTCATCCGGAATTCCGTCTCCGGTCGTATCGCGATCGGCCATCGTGGGCTGGACAAATCCTGTCCAGGGACATGCTTCCGCATCATACGGTATGGGAGTGCGAACATCAGGATTTGCAGAGACAATCCGCAAATCGCTGACCAGCATGAGATGATCGCGCAAGGCCAATTGAATGGGCTGCCCGAGTCGCTCCAAATACGGTTCAAAGACAGCCAAATCGACCGCTTCATACTGCCCCTGCCCGGCATCGGTACGCTCCCAGCGAGCTTCTTCGAGGGCACGCTGGGCTTCGCGATTCTGTACCAGTAAAAAAAGCGAGGATCCCAACAGCACGATCAACACTGCCACTACGGCAATCTTCTCGTAGTGTTCCTTGTACCAAACGGAATTCTTAGTGCGAGGCGCTGCACTCATTCTATTTCTTCTTCCTCATGGTGCTGGAAATCCAGCCGATACACATCCACAACCATCCGCGTTTGAATCCGCTCGCGGCCAGCAACCACCCGATCTTCGCGCATCGCGGAGCGGGATGCATCATCGGGTCTCGTCTCTGCGGGGCGCATTCCTTCACGCGGCTGCAACCGGGAGCTTAACCGAGCTGCAGCACTTACTCCGCCCAGGCCCATTTCATTGCGCAATTCAAGGTTTCGGACAATCATTAGCACCGGATCATCCGAAATTCTATTCAAGGCCTGGAATAATGCTTGTTCTGTGGCCAAGAAGGTAAGCGTAAAACGCTCTCGCGTATACAACCCTTCAACGCCCTCCGGTTCAGGAGCAGTCGACCGAGTCGCCGTTTCGACAGGTGCCTGCTCCGCCGGGGCTCGCCGCCTTCCAGCCGCAGTCGCCTCTCGTTCAACTGGGGCGCGCTGCTCTTCAAACACATCTCTCTCGACGCTTCTTAATTCAGCGATTCCAGAATCAATCAAGATTTCCCCAATCCGATCAACACTGTAAAGCTGTGACAAGAGCCGAGGCACATGAATCTGTAACGGCAAATTCCCTGCCGCATACCGCTCGAAGCCAAACCGCAAATCAGCAGGGATGACAACTTCGTTTTCTGCCGCCATACTCCGCAAGCGCTGCCATGTCCTCTCGAGTTCTGGCGGAAACGCCACCCTTTCCATCTCAGGAATCAAGGGCTGGTTGGCAGATATCGTCAACAAGAGCTCATCACGAAATTCTTCCAACTCCTCCAAATTGCTTGTCAATCTATCGACGTTCTCCACGGACGGGAAGGTGGCTAAGCGCGTCAATCTCTCCAATTCTCGCTGATTAGCAGCCAAGTCATCTTGGATCTGCGCATAACCGCCAGAAAACATAATGAGAAGAACGAGCACAACAATCGCCAACAGGAGCGCGATCCCGCCACCAACAACCAATGCCATGTATTTCTTAAAAAAGGTCATAGTCGAATCGGCTCTTCCAGTACCAACGTCATTTGGAATTCCCGTACATAGGTATCTAACGAAACAGGCGGGATGCGGTCAATTTCGGATTGATCGGTAAAATGAGGAGTCGCCCGCAAATCACGGCGTAGCGCATTAATGGGCCCCTCATCCTGTATCAAGTCTGTGTATCCAAGACCCGATATTTGAATACGAACCACATCACCAACGGCATCTCCGGAGCGTCGTGTTGGAGCTGGCGCAGCTGTACGCCGACGGGCGGCAGGCTCTTCTTGAACCGGCTCCACTTGCTCGCGGATGGGCATCACCGCAGTCAGCCACACCCCCTCCGGCAACAGCTCTGAAATCACGTCTAAAATTTCAATCCAGCGAGAGCGCTCCGTGATCAGCTGATTGACTTGATCAATCTCAGACACAACTTCTTCAATACGGATCTGAGGTTCGCGCATTTGGCGCTCGACTTGCTGCAAACTTTGGACGCGTTCCTGTACACGACTCAAGCGCTGCTCCCCCAGATGGGCCAGCCGATGGAAATAGACAGCCCACACCAAAAGCACGAAAACCAACCCAAACGCTGCCGTTAATAAAATCGGCTGTTTCTTGCGGAATTGTTTGTCAGAAACAACACGCTCCGGCATCAAATTAATTTCAATCGGACAGGTCAATACACGACGCAGCGCCAAGCCAACGACTTCCCCCAGCGTGTGCGCATCCCGCCCGATATCTTCAGCGGAGATATCGTCACTGACAGCGACATTCATGAACGGATTCAGGTAGTCGACTTCCGCTTTTAACTTATCTTTGAAAAATACGTCCGTGTACGGAATCACCGATGTCCCACCCGTTAGCAAAACACGCTTCGGTTGCGATCCATCTTGCTGGCCACGATAGAAATTGATACTACGATTAATCTCCGCGTGCAAACGCGTCATGACACTGCGCACACTCTTGGAGACTTTATCGGCGACTTCGCCAGATGGGCTCTCATAGGCCCCACCCCACGCAACAAAGGCATGCGCCTTTTTCATGTCTTCGGCATCCGAAAACGACAATTCAAACTCACGCATAATCTGCTGCGTGATCGCATTACCAGCGACGGGGATACTACGACTGAAGACTCGGTTGGCTTCCAGGAAGATCAAATCGGTGGAACGCGCTCCCATATCGATGATCAGCGTACACTCATCAAGGTCTTCGTAATTGTACCGGACGGAATTGTAGAGAGCCATCGGGGCCACATCCACCAAATCAGGAAGGAGTCCCGCCTGCTCAATGGCTTCCGTCAAAGAGGCAATAATATCTCCTTTGATGGCGGCCAGCATCACATCCAGATCGCCCTCAGTGCCGCCAATCAACTGGTAGTCCCAGACGACTTCCTCAATGGGGAATGGAACATTCTGCTGGGCCTCATAAGAGACGATTTGAAATACTTTATCTTCTTCGACAGGCGGGAGTTTGACGAAACGCGAAAAGACGGACTGGCCGGACACAGAGATAAGAACGGGCCCCGGTTTGATTTGATGCTCAGCCAGCATTTCCTGAATGGTGCTGACAATGTAGACGTTGCGATCGCCTTCGGAATGAGGATCCAATCCCAGCGAGCTGATCGAATGTTTGACCAGCTCAATCCCTCCCGACTTGAGCGGGACAAACTCAGCCATTTTCAAACTGCTGGCACCAATATCCAGCGCTAATATGCGATCGGTCTTAAGCATAATATACTATCGATCTCTTTAATTATTGCTTTATCCGCGTACTGGCTCAAAGGCACTTGTAAAGCGCACTTTTTTACGAATCTGCAGGATACAAGCAATCACACAGCGGGGCAACCCTTCTTTTTTTTGGCTCAGATCTATTGGTACACTGCTGAGGGCGGTTCTGACAATACAAATCCTTCGCTCAAAAACGATCTTTTTGTTGGCGGAGTCGGACGAAATCTTCAAACGCCACAGCACGCAGAAAGGGATTGTATAGTTTTTCCATCCCAATTGTTGACGGAACGGTTGGGACACCTTGTCGACATAGCCCCTGGATCTGCTTCAATCGCTCACGGTATTCGCTCATTTCAGGGGCTATCGAACAGGCAAAGAGAAGATTCTCTTCGGTATATTCATGGCCACAAAAAACCTGTGTATCATCGCTCAGCGACTTGAACTTCTCTAGAGAATTCCACAACGACTCGGCTGACCCTTCTAAAATCCGGCCGCACCCGGAGACAAACAATGTATCTCCGCAAAAAAGAGCATCGTTGAATCCGGGTTCGTGAGCCAAATAGGAAATATCACAGTCACCATGCCCGGGCGTCCCCAAGACCTTCACCTGGATAGCCCCCAGCTCCACCACTCCGCCGTCAGACAGAACTCGATCAACCATCGGGATTCGTTGGTCTTCGCCAGCAATCACGCGTGCACCCGTTCGCCTTTTTAGCTCAGCGACTCCAGCGATATGATCGTAATGATGGTGAGTAACCAGAATCGATTGCAACCGCAGTCCACGTTGCTCCAGCTCAAGCTCGACACGGGACGCATCCAAAGGATCAATCACGGCCACGGCGTGATCCGCAACCAATACATACATGTAATTGTCTTCCCCTGTCGGCAGCGTGATAATTTCCATAGAGCCCGCTTTCTTGCCTCTACACTTTAATGGCCAATCGCGGAATCGCCAAGCGCTTCCGATCCGTTTCGCCGTGCAGCAATGTGTTCTCTCTCCAGGTGCCCTCTCCCCGAGGGGTTGCAGGCTCGCGAGACAAGTCCAACGCAGGCCCTAACTGCACCTTGTGTTTCCCGAACTGCTCATTCACTTCATCCATTACATACGCAGCCCGAATCATAGCATCAATACGCACAGGGTCCTCAAACAACTCGTACTGAACACCTCGATCCTCCTGCAATTTGCCAAGCACAACCAGGGTCGTCCGATAGGCCACACCCGGACGGACGAGTTCGTTGAACATCTCACGAATCAGTGGTAGGACTTCATGGGTCGCTGACGCGGGACGACTCAGGCGGACTTCAACGGCATCCTGCACAAATTGCTCTTCGCGCAAGGCAACAACCACGGTTCGGGCGCAGAGCTTGTAGCGGCGCAGTTTTGTGAATGCGTTTTCCACGTTGCGAATCAGCTTGGCGTAGACATATTCCATGTCCGACGAGGGTGCCGTAAATGTTTTGCATTTGCTGATGGTGGCGTAGGACGTTTTTTCTTCGGGATCCACAGGAAAAACAGATTCGCCTCGCAGCTCATCCCAAATATCCCGCCCCACCTTGCCCAGCAAGCGATCCGCCCACGCTCGCGGGCGCTGCACATAATCCCACGCAGTGCGAATGCCGTGCTTATGCATCAAGTGCACAGTATTAGGTCCAAAGCCCCAAACCTTCTCAACCGGAATACGCGGCAGAAACAAATGAATATGATTTCCGGCCACTGGCGTAAACCCGTGGGGTTTTCGAAAAGCAGATGCCAACTTGACCAACCCCTTGGACAAACTCAATCCAATGGACACGCCAATGTCCAGCTCCGCTTCAATATCAGCCTGCATGTTGCGGGCAATGTCTTGATAGGAACCATGAAATACACGCCGCAATCCACTCAGATCCGCAAACCCTTCGTCGATGGAATGCTCCTCTACAATCGGCGTGTATCGACGCATGATTTCGAACATGCGCTTCGAGTACAAGCTGTACGTCTCATAGTCGCTGGGCAACACCACCAAATCGGGACACTGCTTCTGCGCTTCCCACAGCGCCAAGCCTCGCTTGATGCCTATCCGCTTCGCTTCATAGCTGGCACAAGCAATGATACCACGCTCTTTACCCGTAACGACCGGCCGACCTTTCAGCTCCGGGTGAATCGCCTGCTCAACCGACGTAAAAAATGCGTCCCCATCCACATGCGCGATGGCTCGCGGAAACGAGCTCAGCATCAAAGGTTGAGGCGCGGGCGCAGTCATACCGCACCGCGAATCATGTCTCGCTTTCTCCTCGCGCCATGATCACTTTACCCGTTCGCACCAACTCAATAATCCGGAATTGCTGCAACATACGGACCAACGCATCCAACTTGCCGGAGTCGCCAGTGACCATCAGAATCAAAGAAGCTTCCGTGAAATCGACCACTTTGCAGCCGAAATGTTCCACCAATTGTAAGACCTCCGGCCGCCCGTCGGAATCGACTCCCACCTTAATCAAGGCCATTTCCTTGGTGACAATATCTTCGTCCGAATGATCGATACAATGAATTACATCGATCAATTTACTGGCCTGCTTGATAATTTGATCCAACCCGTCCAAGTTCCCTTTCGCAGAGATGGTCATGCGGGAATAATTACCGTCAATGGCAGAGGACACCACCAACGAATCGATATTGAATCCCCGCCGAGCAAACACTTGAGCGATCCGGGCCAACACTCCAGGCTTGTTGGCCACATATAAACTAATCGTATGCGTATCTGAATTGGTCATAGTACGTTTCTTTCTAAAATGATGGAGTCGCTAATGATCGATCACGTCGATCCAGTCGGCTTCTCCAGCTTGTATTTCGGCGCATCAATCAACATATCCTCCAATGCCTTACCGGCAGGAATCATGGGATAGACATTGTCTTCCTTAACGCACTCTGCATTCACGACACAGGGACCGTCATTGTATTCCATCGCCTTCTTCAAGACCTTACGGACATCGGCCGGGCGTTTGATCGTGAAGCCTTTTGCTCCTGGGAATGAATCGGCCAACTTGGCAAAATCTGGATTCCCTTCCAAATCAACGCCGCTCTTGCGGTCTTCGAAGAATAACTCCTGCCACTGCCGAACCATACCCAGATAATGATTGTTGAGCACCAAAATTTTGACCGGCAACTTGTGCACGCACGCAGTCGCCAGCTCACACATCGTCATCTGGAATCCGCCATCGCCCACAATCGCCCACACCGGAGCATCGGGACGACCAAATTGCGCTCCCATCGCGGCGGGGAAACCGTATCCCATCGTCCCCGCGCCACCAGAACTCAACCACGTGTGCGGATCCTCAGACAAACAAAACTGAGCGGCCCACATCTGATGCTGTCCAACATCAGTGGAAATAATAGCCCGATGATTCGTTAAGTCATCCAGCTCCGCCAGCACGTGCTGCATTTTCAGCCCGCCCTGCTTCTTGTATTTCAATGGGAAGCGCTTCTTGTAGTCATCCAGCCGAGCCAACCAATCTTTGGTATCCAAACGACTCACATGCTTGTGCAATTCCGAGAGGATTTGCCGAGCATCGCCCACACAATGATGATGCACAGAAATCATCTTGTGAATCTCGGCCGGATCAATATCGATATGAATCCGTGTCGCCGACTGGCAGAATCGCGACGGTTGCCCGACAATCCGGTCGTCATAGCGGGACCCAATCGACATCACCAGATCACATTCGACCATGGCTTTGTTGGCATAGGCCGTGCCATGCATACCTAGCATGCCCAAACTCAGCGGATGCGTTTCCGGAAACGCTCCCTTGCCAAGCAAGGTCGTCGTCACCGGAGCCTGCAGCGCCTCCGCCAGCTGCATCAATTCATGAGTGGCATTCGAGATCAATGCCCCGTGCCCCGCTAGCAACACAGGTTTACGGGATCGGCTCAACGCCTCAGCAATCTCCATAATCGAGGACAGATCCGTCTTGATTTCAGGATTATAGCCCGGCAAATCCATCGGCGGATCCAAGTCAGCCGTGCAAGGTCCTGAACTCATATCTTTTGGAATATCAATCAGCACTGGACCAGGGCGCCCCGTCCGCGAAATGTGAAATGCTTCTTTAACGACGCGAGGAATATCATTCGGATCCTTGATCATGTAGCTGTGCTTCACGACCGGCATCGTCAAACCAAACACATCCGCCTCCTGAAAGGCATCTTTCCCCAGCATGGACGAAATTGTCTGCCCCGTCAGCACCACCATGGGCACCGAATCCATATGAGCGGTCATAATGCCCGTAATTGTATTCGTCGCTCCCGGACCACTGGTCACCAAGACCACGCCCGGCTTGCCCGTGACTCGAGCATACCCGTCAGCCATATGAGTGGCTCCTTGTTCGTGACGCACCAAAACCAGCTTGATTTTGGTATTCGTCGTCACCAAGGCATCAAAAATGGGAATCGCGGCTCCACCAGAAAGCCCCCAAATATATTCAACGCCCTCCATCTCCAGACGCTTCACTAGCGCTTGGGCACCTTCCATCGCTTCCGGACTCACAATCGGCTTGACCTGAATGTCTGGTAACGGCTTTTCGGCGATTGGCGCTTCTAATGTCTCTAATCCTGCACTCATATGCTCTCCTTTTTTGAGATTGAGAGGAAAAATACCATACAAAAAAAATCGTGCAAGAAAATAATTTAAATTTTCAACATAAAATGACTGATGATTCCAAATCTTATCAAAATTAATTCCACTATATGAATTAAAAACGATCCCGTATTTATTTTTATTGACATTTGATTACATGATTAACTGATATTTTAAAAATTCGCCCCAAAATTTATCAGTCAACCCGGCTGAAAACTCCGGTGGAGATCGGCTTTCTCTCGCCGCAAATCTTTCCATTGAATGGAAAATCGCCTCAAAAATCTTCCATTGAGTGGAAAAACCGGTCAAAAAGTTTCCATTGAATGGAAAAAATGGCCTGAGAGTTTCCATTGAATGGAAAAATGCGATTTTTTTCTTCCATTGAGTGGAAACTGCGTGCGACGGCACGAAGATCAAGCGACCATTCGCGCCATCAAATTCTGCTGACTCACATGATGTGTTGTAGGGCGGGAATGGTTGAGTCTTCGTACTCGCACACGAATCTCTTAAACACGCGATTCCACTCCCCCATCCACTCAGCAAGATTGTTTGCGCTCTGCTTGGCGATTCCGGTACACTGGACACATGACGTGGCTGGAGACCATCTTAGATTCGCTGCCGGTTCGAGATCCAGTTCTCGTCTTTGCGTTGGCTATGTGCGTCATCCTGCTGGCTCCGGCTCTGGCCCGGAAGCTGCGCATGCCCGATATCATTGGCTTGATCTTAGCGGGGATTTTGCTGGGTGAACATGGACTCAATATTCTTGTCCGCGACGAAACGATGGTCCTCCTCGGTACGGTCGGCCTCCTCTACATCATGTTTCTGGCGGGACTCGAAATTGATCTCGACCAATTCATCCGGCATCGCCGCGACAGCATCTCATTCGGATTACTGACCTTTTTCATCCCGATGATTGTCGGCTCGCTGGCAGGGCACTTTATTCTCAGCCTCCCCTGGCCTGCCGCAATCTTGTTGGCGAGCATGTTTGCTTCGCATACGTTATTGGCCTACCCCATTGTCGCCAAATTGGGAATTACACGGAATCGCGCGGTGACGGCGGCCATCGGCGGGACGATCATCACCGATACCTTGGCGTTGCTGATCCTGGCGGTGATTGCGGCTGCGGCCGTCGGCGATCTGAC
>SLBD01000186.1 GCA_007126515.1 Kiritimatiellia bacterium | reverse complement strand
TTGATCCCGATCGCGAGGAAGAAGTGATTGCTGCCGTTGCCGCCGAGATCGCCCGTTGGCAGGAGGAGCCCTTCACGCAGGCGGAAATCGATAAAGCTCGTCGGCAAGTCTTGGTCGGGGCTTTGGCTGGTTTGCAAACCGCTCGCGGGCAAGTGGATGCCATTGCTTCGGGAGAATTCTACGCCGGGAATCCGCGATTTACGGAACAGTATCTGGAAGTGCTGGCGGAGATTACGCCAGAACGATTGCACGAAGTTTTGATCCGCTATTTGCAACCGCAACGGCAGACCTTGGTATTGCTGACCCCTGAACCTGCTGTCGAAGAGCATGATCCTGACACGGAGACTGCAGCCGAATTGGTGGGTGAGCCGGAACGATTTACGTTGTCGAATGGCATCCCTGTCATTGTGCGCGAGGATCGGCGGCTGCCATTGGTGCATATTTCCATAGCCAATTTGGGCGGAGTGTTGGCCGAGTCCGAGGACAATGCTGGGATCACTCGCTTTATGGCTCAATTGCTGCCGCGGGGGACGCATCATCGCGATGCTGCGGAAATTGCCTCCACCTTGGAAAGCATGGGCGCCTCGATCAATGCGTTCTTCGGTGTCAACAGTTTTGGGTTGCAAGGAATGAGCTTGTCGTCGGATTGGCCGGAGTTAGTTGATATCATGGTCGAGAGTTTGCTCGAACCCGCTTTTGCCGATGCAGAGATTCAGCGCCAGCGGGGATTGCAGCAAGCCGATATCCGATCGCAGCGAGAGCGGCCTCTGACATTGGCTGATGAAATGGTTCGGGAGGTGTTGTACCCTGATCATCCTTACCGCTGGAGTCCGGACGGCAGTGAAGACACCGTACAAGCCATCGACCGCGACGCCTTGGAGCAACATCGCCGCCGACTTCTGACATCCGGGAATGTCGCCATTTCGGTGTTCGGAAATGTCGGTGCGGATTCTGTCCGGTCGACTTTGGAAACCGCCTTGGCATCCGTACCGGCCGGGGAGCGCGTCGAACTGCCCGTGGACATTGGCGAGCGCACGTTGCCAGCCAATCTGCTTCGGCGAGAGCCTCGCCAGCAAGCCATATTCCTGCGCGCTTTCCCCGGTGTGATGCTGGATGATGAACACGTCGACGCATTGGATGTGTTGCAAACAGCCATGAGCGGATTGGCCTCCAACCTTGCCATCGAGATTCGTGACAAACGGGGTCTCGTCTATTTCGTCGGCACCATCAATCGGGCTGGCCTGGCCCCAGGCCGCTTCATGATATTTGCAGGAACATTTGAAGAGGCCATCCCCGAGTTGACCGAATTGGTCGAGGCAGAATTGGATCGCATCTTGACCGAGGGCTTATCCGCAGACGAGCTGGCGCGGGCGCAAGAGCAGCGGCTGGGGGATTTAGCCTCTTTGTTACAGGACAACAGCAGTTTAGCTCAAATCACGGCGTTGAATGAATTGTTCGGTCTCGGCTATGATTCCGAGTTTACAAAAGCCGAGCGGATTCGTAGTGTCACCGATGAACAGATTCGCGCCGCAGCGGCTGCGCTGTTCAGACCGGATCAACAAGTGACGGCTGTTGTCCTGCCGTCGTCCGGGGCGAATCAGCCACAACCAGAATAAGAGGTGTTTTATGAGTGAGTCAAATCCCAACGCGCAAGAGTTGCCTTCCACGTTCAGTCAATTGGTCATCATGCTGGCGACCAGTGCGCTCCAGCAACTCGGACAGATTCCGGATCCCAGCGGCAACGAACCGACCATCAGTTTGGAAGGGGCCCAAGCCATGATTGATTTACTCGAAATGCTTGAGGCCAAAACGCAGGGGAATCTGGACGAAGCCGAAACCAAGATGTTGCGTGAGAGTCTGACCATGCTGCGGCTACAGTTCGTCGAGGTCAAGCAAGCCAAGGGTGGGAAAGCGTCTGCGGCAGAAAAATCGGCTCCCGTTCAACCCGATGAGTCCACTGCCCCGGCATCCACCGAAGAGGCTCCCAAGCCCTCGACTGAAGAGAGTAAAACCAAATTCCGCAAGAGCTACGGCTGATACAGCGGTTTGAGCCACTGGCTTGTGACGGCTCCCCCGCCTTCGCAAGGCTTCGGCGTGGCAGACCGAGCTCGCTGCGAATTCATCCACTCAATGGAAACTTTTTTGACCGTTTTTCCACTCAATGGAAAAAAATCCGATCTTTTTTCCATTCAATGGAAGAAAAATTTGCTGATTTTCCATTCAATGGAAAAATCGGATGGCATGCCCAACGGTAGAGTTTAAGCCATTGGAGGAGGCGGCGGCTATGTATGTGTGCGCGCTGCACAATGATCCGTGCGTCCGACTCGAGTTTGTCGCGTTTTTGCGCGACAAGTGCTTGACATTGAAGAGCGGCCCAGTAGTATCTGCACCCATCTTTGTTCCGGCGTAGCTCAATGGTAGAGCGGGTGGCTGTTAACCACTAGGTTGTAGGTTCGAGCCCTACCGCCGGAGCCATTTCTTTCGTATCTCGCTCTTGACTTCCGAAATCATCCTCTTTACTTTACGCATCCTTTTGGTGGCGGTTTCTGGGAGTCGGCGTTTTTGGACCTCCGGATGGATGATTTTGTCCGGCTCGTATAGAGACTTCATTCCGGAATGCCCGATGGTGTAATGGTAGCACACGGCCCTTTGGAGGCCAGAGTCAAGGTTCGAGTCCTTGTCGGGCAACCACCGATGAATTATTTTAACTAGAACTAGGTGAGATCTTTGTGATCATTTTTTCAGGCACAGCGCATCTGAATTTGGCGGAGCGAATCGCTGAATGTGTGGATCAACCGTTGGGAGCGGTCGACATCAGTCGGTTTCCCGACGGCGAGATCATGGTCAAGATTATCGACAACATTCGAGGGCAGGATGTCTACATTGTCCAGCCGATCTGTTCCTCTCCGAATGAAGCGTTGATGGAATTGTTGATTATGATTGATGCGGCCCGGCGGGCTTCGGCGGCCCGGATCACGGCCGTTTTGCCTTTTTATGGCTATGCGCGTCAGGACCGCAAAGATCAGCCACGCGTGCCGATCACGGCCAAGCTGGTGGCAAATTTGTTGGTGGCGGCTGGCACGAATCGCTTGCTGACGATGGATTTGCATGCGCAACAGATTCAAGGCTTTTTTGATATCCCTGTGGATCATTTGTACGCCGCCCCGGTGATCGGAAAGTATCTCCTTGGTCAGAATATCGACGATTTGATGATTGTTTCTCCTGACGCTGGAGGCTTGAAGATGGCGTATGCCTATGCCAACATGCTGAATTGCGGGTTGGCATTTGTTGCTAAACAGCGGCGCAGTCCTTCCGAAGTGGCGGCGATTGATGTAGTGGGTGATGTCAAGGGGCGGAATTGTGTGGTGGTGGACGACTTGTCGACGACTGCGGGTACGCTGGCGGAGGCATCGCGCATATTGACGGAGCGTGGAGCCAAGTCGGTGCGGGCGGCTGTTACGCATACGTTGATTACTGAAGTGGGGATGGAACGCTTGCGGAATTCGCCGATGACAGAGCTGATTACGACGGATAGTGTGCCGAAGAGTAATTGGGACGGATGCCCCATTCAGGTGTTGTCAGTGGCTGAGTTGCTGGGGGAAGCGATTCAGCGCATCCATGGCAATCAATCGGTGACGTCATTGTTTAAGATTAATTGAAAGGAACGGGAAATACGATGAGAGAGGAAATTGTACTAAGTGCCAAGCCGCGAACGGAGACGGGATCCAGCGCAGTCAATCGACTACGGAAGGCAGGCTTTTTGCCAGGCGTCATTTACGGACAAGGCGGGACTCCAAAGAATGTGAATTTGGATTCAGCCAGTTTTGCGGCCATGCAGCGGCACCATACAAGTGAAAACTTGATGATTTCGCTTCAGCTTGAAGGCGATACGACTCACAAGGTGCTGGTCCGCGAAGTCCAACACCATCCATTGTCTGGGGCACCGATTCATGTTGATTTGTATGAGTTGTCGATGACCGAGCGCGTGACCGTGTCGATTCCTGTCGAATTGGTGGGCGAGCCGGTTGGGGTGACTCGTGATGGCGGTATTTTGGAGCAGTTGCTGCGCGATGTCGAAATCGATTGCTTGCCGGATGATATTTTGGAGACGATCGAATTGGATGTGAGTGGGTTGGGCGTTGGGGACTCTCTCTCCGTCGAGGATCTGCCGCTGGATGCCGAAAAGTATGAGGTCTTGACGGCCAAAGACATCGCTGTGGCTGCTGTTTCTGCAGCTCGGGTGGACGATTCTGAGTCTGCGGAGGAAGGCGAGGCAGGCGCTCAGCCCGAAGTCGTGGGTGAGGAAGAGTCCAAAGAAGAATAGGTTCAATGGCCGCGAGCAAATGACGCAACATCGCGTTGACGAGGGAGAGCGTTGTGTGGCTGGTGGTAGGGCTGGGAAATCCTGGGAATCAATACGTTGGGACCCGTCACAATGTTGGTTTTGATGTTGTGGATGAAATCGCCCGGCGCGGAAATGAATCTTTTCGTCGCAGTTGGCGATTTCCGGCCACGTTGGCGGAAGTGAGTGAGTCGGGAGAGAAGGCCCTGCTGTGCAAGCCGCGGACCTTTATGAATCGCAGTGGGCTGGCCGTTGGCCCTTTGCTGCGGAAAAAGGGTTTTGCCCTTGCTGACTTGATCGTGATAGTAGATGATACGGAATTGCCTTGCGGTCGAATTCGAATTCGGCGACGCGGGGGCTCGGGCGGCCACAATGGATTGAAATCGATCATTGCGGCCCTGGGCACAGAAGAGTTTGCGAGAATTCGAGTTGGTGTGGGTGGTAAACCGGGGGCGCGAGCCATGGTGGATCATGTGCTGAGTCGGTTTTCGCCCGACGAAAAAAAAGAGATTGCTGCGGCTGTAGAGCGGGCAGCAGAAGCAGTTTGGGATATCGGAAAAGACGGCTTTGAACAAGCCATGAATAGATACAACGGCTGAGTTGGCCGGAAGACGTGAAGGAGAGTAGGGCATTGAAGACATACGAAGGCATGTTTATTTTTGTGGAAGACCTCAACGAAGAGGCTCTGGATGCAGCCATCAAGGAGTTGCGCGAAGAGATCGAAAAATTGGGAGGCAGTATCGAGAACACTGCTCGCATGGGGCGCCGTCCATTTGCGCGGCTGCAAGGGAAGAAGCAGCAGGCCGGACACTATATTGTGATGAACTTTTCGTTTGCTCCTGATCAGGTTTCGCCGCTATTGGCGCGTCTGAAATTGAATGATGCGGTATTTCGCACACAAATTATTGCCCAGGAGTCTCCTGTTGCGCCTGGCGACGTCAGTGAGCCTGCGGCAGTGGAGGGTTAATCGCGATGGCATCTCTAAATAAAGTTTTCATTATTGGGAATTTGACGCGAGATCCCGAGGTCCGGTATTTGCCGTCTGGTGCGGCTGTGGCGGATGTTCGACTGGCTTCTAATCGACGATATAAGACGCAGCAGGGCGAAGACAAAGAAGAAACCGTCTACGTGAATGTGTCCGTATGGGGGCGTCAGGCAGAAACCTGTGGCCAGTATTTATCGAAAGGGTCTCCGGTTCTGGTGGAAGGCCGTCTGCGGTATGAGGAATGGGAAAAAGACGGGCAACGAAATAGTCGCATTTCAATCACAGCTGAACGCGTGCAGTTCATGGGCGGTCCAAAATCTAGCTCGGAATATGGGGATGCACCTGCGTCGCGGAGCAGTGAGACGCCTGCCCCCTCTCGAGGTGGATCAGCGGACTTTGGCGGGGATGATCAAGGCGATGCCGATGATTTACCCTTTTAGCACATCAAATTGACAAGAATAGACACGGAAAAAAGGATCAAGGTATGAAGAGAAAAACCACTCCCCGAAGAAGACGTTCGCGCTTTGATGATGCGGATATGGGGCGCCCACCCAAGCGGTTGGAAGGCGTTGAGAATATCGATTATAAAGATGCTGAATTGCTGAGACGTTTTATGACTGAACGAGGCAAGATCATGCCGCGACGAACCACGTCTGCGTCGGCCAAACAACAGCGGCAAATCCGCTCAGCCATCCGGCGTGCCCGGGTTATGGGATTATTGCCCTGAGGGAAGGAAAAGAAAGATGGCAAAGGAATTAATTTTATTATCCGAAGTTGATGGGTTAGGTGGCGAAGGTGAAATCGTCCGCGTAGCGGAAGGCTATGCGCGGAATTACCTAGTGCCGCAAAAGTTGGCGGCTGTGGTGACTCCTGCCACGCGACGCCTCGTGGAAAAATTGAAAGCCCAGCGACTTGCAAGAGAAGCGGCGACCCTAAAAGAAGCGGAAGAATTGGCCAAACGCTTGTCGACTCTGTCTGTGAAGATGACAGCCAAAGCGGGCGAGCAGGGACAAATGTTTGGCTCCATCAATGCGGCCGATGTTTTGGCAGCTCTTGAAGCTGAAGGTATCAAGCTTTCCAAGAAACAATTGGAACTGGCTGCACCGATCAAGCAATTGGGCACGATTGAGCTGCCGGTAAAGCTGCACCCCAGCGTAACTGGCACGGTCAAAGTTTCCGTTGTAGAGGGTTAATGGCACGCAATGCCTGCCCAGGCCAAGCCCGCCACTGCCCCGCTCAAAAGTGACCGAATCCCTCCGTATAGTGCGGAGGCGGAACGGGGCGTGTTGGGGTCTGCCCTGCTGGACGCTGCCCGAGTCATCGATTTATGCGTAGAACGCCGATTAGTTCCGGCATCATTTCACGTCCCCGCTCATCAGACCTTGTACGAGGTGCTGGTGGACATGAGCAATAGTGGGCAGGTGATTGACCTGCTCACCGTGGGGGACCGCCTCGAGTCTGCGAATCTGATCGAGCAAATCGGCGGACGTGTTTTTCTCGTCGAATTGGTTGATTCGACTCCGACATCGGCCCACGCAGAATACTATATTGAAATCGTTCGGCAGAAGCATCTGCTGCGGACGATCATCGACCGGGCCCGTGCGGCCATTGAATCCTGTTATACCTCAGAGGAGGAGGCCGACGAGATCCTCGGTCAAACCGAGCAAAATTTCTTTGATATCAGTGAACTGACTAGTGGAGCCATGGTGCCGTGGGAGAAGTTGATTCGCGGCACGATGGTGGATATCGAGACGATCTTTCAGGAAAAGAAGGGCATCACTGGGATCCCGACGGGATTTGCGAACATTGATAACAAATTGCTAGGACTGCAACGCAGTGACATGATCATCATCGCTGCCCGGCCTTCGATGGGGAAAACGTCATTGGCAATGAATATTGCTGAGAAGGTGGCGTTGGGAGAAGTGTCGGATCGAAAAGCGCGCCCCGTTGCAGTGTTCAGTTTGGAAATGTCCGCGGAGCAATTGGTTCGCAGGATGATTTGTTGTCGGGCTCGCGTGTCGTCTCACAAGCTATCTCGTGGATTCATCACCCAGGTCAATCATGGCCATTTGATGCAGGCTGCGGATTCCCTTATGAAGGCGCCGATGTATATTGATGACACGGCGGGGCTCTCGGCTGTGGAGCTGCGGGCTCGGGCACGACGATTGAAGAAGCGATTTGGCATTGAGCTCATTGTCATCGACTATTTGCAACTACTCAATTATCCCCAATTTCAGCGAGAGGGTCGTCAACGGGAAACGCAGGCGATTTCGGGCGCAGTAAAAGCCATGGCGAAAGAATTAAAGATCCCCGTTATCGTATTAAGCCAATTGAGTCGTGCCCCGGAGACTCGGGATACGAAGTCGGCGGTGCCGAAATTGTCCGACTTGCGGGATTCGGGGTCCATTGAGCAAGATGCAGATGTTGTCGCACTATTGCGTCGGCCGTGTAAGTATCCCCAAGACGAGCATTTTGAGGACAAGACGTTGTCGATTTTGGACATTGCTAAACATCGAAATGGTCCGACTGGCGAAGTGCAATTACATTTTGAAGAAGATTATACGCGTTTTGAGGATCGTTCTCAGCATGGGGTCGATGCAGATGAACCGTTTTCACCCGATGAGGAAGGAATTGAGGTTCCCTAATGCTGTTTGACCCGCGACTCAGACTGTTGTTGTTGATATCGTGTTTTGCTGTGGCTTTGGTCAGTGCGCAGCAAGCGAGACCGCCCTTAGTGAACGATGTCCGCACCGTCAATCTGGGGCCAGGGCCTTTAGACGAATCTTCTGTCCTCGCCTTTGTGGGAATGCAACCAGGACGCCCCTTTGATCCTATGCTCGTGAATCGCGATGTCCGCGATTTGTTGGAGACGGGACGATTTAGCGATGTGACCGTTTCTGTTGAGATTATCGATGATGCGAGTGTGGATGTTATTTATGAAATCCGCAATCGCCCCCGATTACGGAGTATCACCATCGACGGCGCGGAGCATGTCAGTAATCGGCGAGTCCGCGATTGGTTGGGCATCGCAATTGGGGATCGAGTGGATGATCATTTGTTAGCTGTCCGAGCCCACAAGGTGCGTGAAGAGTACCGAAAACGGTTTTTCTTGAGTACCGACATCCAATGGGAACTGGATGTGAACGAACAAACGGGGGCGGCTAACTTGCGTCTGCATGTACAAGAAGGGGATCGCGCCCGTATTGGTAGAATCCAGTTTGAGGGCAATGAAGCCATTGGGTCAGCCACGTTGCGGCGGCGCATGACTTCGAAGAATTGGCGTCCTTGGGCACGACTGACCAAACGAAATCGCTTCGATCCCGCCTTGCTCGATGCCGATCGAGACATTCTTCGGCGTGTATTTATGGAACAAGGATTGCTGGATGTTCGCGTTGGCGATCCGGTGATCGAGCCTGTCGGCAGAAATCGAATCAATATCGAGATCCCGATTGAGGAAGGCCCCTTGTATCGAATTGAGGCGGTCGAGTTTTCCGGAGTCGAGTTGTTTCCCGAGGTGGATCTGCAACGGGCCTTGTTTGTCGGGCCGAGTGATGTGGCGCGACTGGATCGAATTGAAATGAGCCGCCAGGCCATTCGGCATTTTTATGGTTCGCGAGGATTTATCCGAACACGCGTTCGGGAACGCTTGGAGCCGGATTTTGACGAAGCCACTGTGACATTGCAGTTTGGTGTGACTGAAGGCGAACTTTCCCGTGTCCGAGATGTTCACATCACGGGTAACATGAAGACGCGCGACAAGGTGATTCGGCGGGAGTTGGCGATTATGCCCGGCGACATCTATGATGAGGTGCGAGTCCGTCGCAGTGAAACTCGGCTGAGAAATTTGGGCTACTTCGATTCGGTGCGTGTGGCGGATCAACCGACGATTGAACCCAATTTATACGATTTGACGTTTGATGTCGTCGAAGGGCGGACGGGCGAGTTGCAGGCGGGTGTCGGCTTCTCGAGCATTGATCGAGTGGTGGGCTTTGCATCCATTGCCCAGAACAATTTTGATTTAATGGGGTGGCCGCGGTTTACTGGAGGTGGCCAGCGGACGCAGCTGATGGGAAGCTTTGGCAGTCGGAAGACGGATGTTGATTTCTCATTCGTCGAACCGTGGTTTCTGGATCGGCAATTGGAATATCGGCTGACATTGTTCCGCCGAGATGCTCGCTACTTCCGGCGTTTATATGAGCAGCGTAGTGTGGGGGGCAATACGGGGTTTACTTGGCCGGTAGGTCGGTTTAGCCGGCTGTCGCTATTGTATGGCTTGCAGCAGATCGAGATTCGCAATGTCGAAGAAACGGCATCTGCAATTATTCAGGAAGAAGAAGGCAAGCTGTTGAGAAGCTCAATGACCATGCGCTTGACCCGAGATACGCGGGACCGCTTCTTTATCCCAACCCGCGGAAATCGGTTGTCCGCTTCTCTGGAAGTGGCTGGCGGGCCCTTTGGGGCAGATGTGAATAACTACAATGTTGAGCTGAGGGGATCTCAATATTTCCCATTGTGGTATGGCCATGTACTAAGCTTTCGAGGCATAGCTGCGGTGGTTGAGGAGTTCGGTAGCTCTGACCGCGTGCCCATTTTCGATCGGCTCTTTCTTGGCGGCATGAGAGATGTGCGCGGATTCCGACTACGGGATGTGGGACCCAAAGATGAAAATCAGGAGCCGATTGGCGGACGCAGCTCCGCATTCGCCAGCGCTGAATACACGGTGCCTGTTTTCGCCATGCCGATGCGGCTGGCTGGCTTCTATGACATCGGTATGGTCTGGGAAGATGCCTATGAATTTCGCTTCAATGATTTAAATTCTTCCGTTGGACTCGGTATTCGATTTGACTTTCCTCAGTTCCCGCTCAGATTTGATTATGCATGGCCGTTGGAGACCGATGAGTTTAATGATCGTAGATCTGCACGGTTCAGCTTCATGTTAGGACACGTTTATTAATCCCAACCTGCGAGGAAGATGATGAAAATGAAATGGATATGTATTGCGGCGCTGATGGTGGCAGTTTGTGGCTGGCCGGCAGAAGGAGAAGCCGTTGGTCAAGGTGTGCGCATTGCGTTTGTTGATTTAGAGCGAGTCTTTGAAGAATTCTACAAGACACGGCGAGCCTATGAGGGGTTGGAGCGTCAAGCGCGTGAAAATCGAGCCGAACGGGATCGACGCATGGCGCAGTTGAGGGAAATGCAGGAACAATATCGGGATGCCCGCGAAAATGCGACTGACCCGGCTCTGAGCGAAGCCATGCGCGAAGAAAAGCGCAGTCAGGTGATTGACTTGGAATTACAAATTCAGCGCTTCCGTGAAGAAAGCGAAGAGTTGCTGACAGACTTGGCAAGGGCCCA
>SLBD01000020.1 GCA_007126515.1 Kiritimatiellia bacterium | reverse complement strand
TCGCCGGGCTGGAACAGCATCAGCGCGGAGGAGATGGCAGCCATCCCGGAGCCATAAGCAAACCCTTGCGCGCCGCCTTCCAGCTCGGCAATGGCCAGCTCCAAGGCTTCGCGGGTGGGGTTGCCGCTGCGGGCATAATCGTAGTCGCCCGCCTGCAAGGGGTCGTCTTGGGCATAGGTGGACGCTTGATAAATGGGAATGCTGGACGCGCCGGTGTACGGGTCGCGATCTCGTCCCCCATGAATGAGTCGAGTGCGCAGATTCACAATACAGCCTCCAAATCCGTACGCAGATCATCGACATCTTCTACGCCGATGGACAACCGTAAGAGGGTCCGATCAATTTGCAGTCGCTCCAACAGAGCCGGATCCATATCGGCATGCGTCTGGATGAGTGGATAGGTGATGAGCGATTCTAACCCGCCCAGACTTTCGGCAAATAGGAAGACTTGAACGGACTCTAATATGTGCGGTACTCGATCAGGATCCTTGACGGCGAAGGCAATCATCCCACCAAAACCGCCGGCTTGTTGGCGTTGGAGTTCATGACCGGGATGCGTGGGCAAGCCGGGGTAGTAGACGCGGTCGACGCGGGGATGCTCGGCCAGCCAGGCTGCGAGTTGGCCCGCGTTTTCTTGCTGGCGTTGCAAGCGCAACGGCAAGGTCTTGATGCCACGCAGCGTCAGCCATGAATCCATCGGCCCTAAAATGGCGCCGGCGGCATTTTGCATGAATCCAACTCGCTCGCTCCATTCGGGTGTGCTGGCAACCACGGCTCCGGCAACAACATCATTGTGGCCGGCCAAGTATTTGGAAGCGCTGTAGAGCACTAAGTCCGCGCCTAAGGCCAAGGGTCGCTGCCAGTAGGCGGTCAGAAACGTGTTGTCGACGATAGTGACGACATCGCGAGCCCGGGCCCGTTGAGTGAGGGCGGCGATGTCGGCGATTTTCAGCAACGGATTGGTGGGCGTTTCGATAAACAACCCTTTGACTCGGTCACTACTCAGGGCGCGCTCGACGGCGGCGGTGTCGGAGGTGTCGACAAACACGGGCTCAATGCCAAACGGGCGGGAGACTTGATCGAACAGTCTGTAGGTGCCGCCGTACAAATCTTCCGTCACGACGATTTGGTCGCCGGGCCGAAAGAGGCGGACGACGGCATCCACGGCTGCCAAGCCGGAGGCGAAGGCGAAGGCGCGATCGCCGCCTTCGGCTCGGGCCAAGGTCTCTTCCAAAGCCAGCCGAGTCGGATTCGATGTCCGTGAATAGTCGAAGCCGGTCGATTGGCCGAGCTCGGGATGAGCGAACGTGGCGGTCTGGTGAATCGGCATGGTGACCGCACCCGTCCGCTGATCCCAGCGACTGCCTGCTTGGGCGAGTTGAGTTTCGATGGAGTGGGAAGACATACGCAGGATTACACAGATTCGAACAACGCGGTGGAGAGATAGCGTTCCGCCAAGTCGGGCAGTACGACGACAATGGTTTTGCCCGCGAACTCTTCCTGATTCGCTAATCGCACCGCAACAGCGGCGGCAGCGCCGCAGGAGATGCCGACCAACAGTCCTTCTTCCTCGGCCAGGCGACGGCCGTACTGGATGGCTTCGTCACTGCTGACCTGCTCGACGCGGTCGACGACCGACAAATCGAGTGTGTCGGGAATGAATCCAGCGCCAATGCCCTGAATCTTGTGGGGACCGGGTTGGACCGTTTCGCCGGCCAATGTTTGCGTGATCACCGGACTTTCCACAGGCTCGACAGCGACCGACAAGATTTGCTTGCCCTTGGTGTTTTTGATGTAGCGCGAGACACCGGAGATGGTGCCGCCGGTGCCGACGCCGGACACGAGCACATCGATTTCACCGTCCGTGTCATCCCAGATTTCCGGGCCGGTGGTTTTTTCGTGAATGGCGGGGTTGGCCGGATTCTTAAATTGCTGCGGCATGAACCAGCGTTTGGGATCGGATTCAGCGATTTCTGTCGCCTTGCCGATGGCCCCTTTCATCCCTTGCGGCCCCGGGGTGAGCACGAGATTGGCTCCGAGAGCCGCCAAGATACGGCGCCGCTCCAAACTCATGGTCTCGGGCATGGTCAGTGTGAGCTTGTAGCCGCGGGCGGCAGCGACATAGGCGAGAGCGATACCGGTATTGCCACTGGTCGGCTCGATAATATCGATGCCGGGCTTCAACACACCCCGCTCCTCGGCATCCCAAATCATATTAGCGCCAATGCGGCATTTGACCGAGTAGGCCGGGTTGCGTCCTTCAATTTTAGCCAGCACCGTGGCTTTGGCCCCTTCGGTAACGCGGTTTAATTTAACCAATGGCGTATTACCAATGGATTGCGAATTATCTTCATATATTTTTGCCATTTCCTGCTCCCTTCGCTTCAGACTCCCTCAATAAATACACCTATATCCCTATAGACTTATGCCGGTTTACAGCATGTAGCTATTCTTGTCAAGGGGATTAGGCAGAGATTATCGGCATTACAGTCCTTATTCATCTATTTGTCTAACCCATTGGGAAGAATGACGAAATACATCCATTCATAAATGAGTCCTCTTGCTATTACCGTCGCGCCCCGGTGAGTTCAAATTCGATTGTAAAGTCATGGTGGATGCCGGAGATGGCGGCGGGGAGTGGACTTAAGCTTGTAACGGAATTCAGGGCCTGCATGACTGATTCGTCCATCGTGTTGTTGCGGGAGCTGCGAATGATCTCGCGTTGGATGATGCGGCCATCGCGTTGCACACGGATTCGGACCTCGACGGTCAGTCCAGGCAGAATCGAGGTCGGCTGCACCCAGGCGCGGTAGAGGGTTTGATAGATAAGGGCATGATAGCGGGAAACTTCGTCGCCGACGGGAGCGCTTGGCGATGCGCTGGGGCGCGGCACAGCGCCCGCGAGCTGCTCGCGGATTTGCTGCTCCGTTAATCGGGGCTGTGCAGGCGCGGGGTCGGGCGCATCGGGGCGGCGGACACGAGTCCGACTGGGTTCAATCGGGGGACGGGTCGGCCGAGGTGCCGGCGTTGGAGCGGGAGCAGGCACAGGATCTGGCGGAGGCGGCGGCGGGGGGGGCGCAGGCTCGGGCGCGGCAGGAGCTGGTGGCGTCTCGGGCGCGGCCTCCGGGGTTGGCGCGTGCAAGGAAACATAGGTGACGATCTCGGGCGGCGGGCGGCGACGAGTGACCCAGCTGCGCACAGACTGAAAGAAGAGTATGCCCAGCAACAGGCCGACATGGAGGGCGGCAATGACCCAAAATAAGCGATTAAACCTATCTCGGGGCGGACTCATTGCTGTTCAGGGGCGGTGACGAGCGCCATCCGGGTGATTTGAGCATCGGTGAGAATCTTTAAAATTTCGACGACACGTCCATAATTGAGCGCCTCATCTGCACGGACTAGTACGGTCGCCTGGGAATCCACAGCCGCGAGGGCTTGGATGTCGCGGGCGAGGTCGGTCATGGTGGTGGGGATATCATCCAGATACACATTGCCCTCGGCATCCACGCTAATGGTGCGGCTGGTTTCCTGATCCACGGCTTCGGCATCGGCTGTGGGTAAGTTCATGGGAATCCCCTGCTCAATCAGAGGGAATGTGATGATGAAGGTAATCAACAGAATAAAGGTCAAATCCATCAGCGGAGTTAAGTTGATCTCGCTAATGGTTCGCAGCGTGGTGTGTTTGGGTGTCGTGGCCATGGCCGATATCACGTTCCCTGCAAATAACTGTTGCGAATCTTATCCATGAACTCTTTCAAAAAGTTGCTGGTTTCCACCTGCAACTGGCTGATCTGGCCGATCAATAAATTATGGCCCACCGTGGAAGGCAACGCGACCAGCAGCCCCATCACCGTCGTCATCAAAGCGGCAGCGATCCCCGGGGCCACAGCGGACAATGTGGCAGTGCCGACAACTGCCATGCCCGCAAATGCACTCATCACCCCCCACACGGTCCCCAGCAAGCCGAGGAAGGGAGCTGTAGTGACAGCGGTCGCCAAGATGTTCATGCGATTTTCGAGCAATAGATTTTCGTCTGAGACGAGTCGGTCTGCAATGTTTCTCAGGGTTTCAAGCTGGTGGGAGCTCAATTGATTCCGGCTGCGGTCAAAGTCGGCCATAAACAATTCGTCCGGATTTCCACTGATGGTTTCCAACTCTCCGGCTAAGGCGATGCAGGTCTTTTCGTAGACTTCATACAAGGGGCTATCAGGGAATTTTTGTCGGCGCACAAAAACGCTGGTCGGTTCTTTTTCTTTGCGAAAGGCGAGGAGAAAGCGGCGGGTGGCCGTGCGGGCGCGGGACAGCTCACTGAATTTGCTGATCATGATGGTCCAGGCATAAATCGAGCCGATGAACAACAGCAACACGATGATGCGTCCCGGAACATGACTTTCGCGAATCGAGAACATGAAATCTGCGAGCGGCATTTGTAGGGTTGTGAGACTAAAGATCATGATTGAGAAGGGCCTTTTCCATGGTTGTCGATGGACTGTATGTCAGAACCCTGCCGTCGACAAGAGACAACTTGCTGCGAGGGGGTGAGATCGCTATGCTGATTGGAATAAGAGAGGCCTAATGAAAAAGATTATCTGCTTTGGCGATACGATCACAGAAATGGGTGTGGTGACGGAATCGCGCGGTTATGTGGCCCGATTGGCGGAGCGTTATGTTCGTCGTGCCGATGTGTTGGTGCGGGGATTCTCGGGCTACACGACCCGAGAGGCGTTATCCATTGTGGATGATGCCGTCTTGGCGGAAAAGCCCGCTTGTGTGATTGTTCAGTTGGGTCTGCACGACTCGGTCTTGCCTGCGCAGTTTCTGCATGTGCCCGTGGATGAATTTCATGCCAATCTGGAAGAATTGGTCAGCCGGATTGCCTGCTCCGGGGCGTGGCTGGTGCTGGTGTCTCCCCCACCCGTCCATGAACGCCGAACCCGAACACGAACCATGGAGCATACCGAAGCGTATGTGTCGGCGTGTCTGCATGTGGGCATGGACATGAATGTGCCGGTCGTGAATCTGTTTCGACTGATTTCGCATCATGATCATTGGGAAAAGCGTTGTCTAAGTGATGGAGTGCATTTATCGGCAGCCGGTATGGACATTCTATATGATGCACTGATTCCCGAGCTGGACGAGCAGATGCCCCTTCACTCCCTGCCCCGCCTGGGCGTTCCTGGAATTGGATAACTTGATGACGCAGCGAGTTGCCACATTCAATGTCAATTCGATCCGCTCCAGGCTGGATCCAGTCCTGAGCTGGCTGAAAGCACATCAGCCAGACGTGATGGCAGTACAGGAAACAAAGGTGACGGATGATCTCTTTCCGACAGCCGCCTTTGAGGCGATCGGGTACACGCCTGTGTTCCGCGGACAGAAAAGTTACAACGGAGTGGCCCTGCTATGTCGAACGCCGCCACAACACGTTTCGTTTGGCTTCTCCGATGACGGCCCGATCGACGACACGCGGCTGATGCGCGCCGATTTTGCGGATTGGACCTTGGTCAACACCTATGTTCCGCAAGGGCGGGCGGTGGATCATCCGATGTACGCGTATAAAATCGAGTGGTTCCGCCGCTTACGACGTTGGCTTGAGGGCCAATTCACAGACCAGGATTCGCTGCTCTGGGTCGGCGACATGAACGTGGCGCATGACCCGATTGATGTCCACAATCCTGAGCAACGGGCTCAGCACGTCTGCTATCACGCGGATGCCAGGGCCGCGTTCGCACACTGCCGCGAGTGGGGGTTTGTTGATACGTTCCGGCTGCATCACCCTGAAGCAGGGCACTACACATTTTACGACTACCGAAATAATCGCAACCTCGACGAAGGCAAAGGCTGGCGGATCGATTACATCCTCGCCAGCCCCCCGCTTGCGGCCCGTTGCACAAATGCCTACATCGACCTCGAACCGCGCCGCGGCCCGCGCCCCTCGGACCACACCGTGCTGGTGGCGGAGTTTGGGTAATTAGTGAATTGAACTGACCATTCTGTAGACGCGCACGATGGGCGCGTCCTGCCGGGCCAACGTGCGCGGCTACAGCACGCATTTTGATATCAGCGTTCTAAGAAAAAATTTAAAACGGTGGCGTATCTGGAATGCCATCTTTGGGAATGATTTCGCAGCCCAGCATCCAGTCGCCATCAAATAGAAAGCGGCCGATGAAGTAGCGGTCGGACAGCATCAGCGGGAACCAGAGGCGATCGTCCATCCACATATCTCCGTAGGGGATTTGGTCCAACGGACACCAAAAGGGGTTGGCCTCATCGGTCTCCTGCATCTCTCCTTCCAAATCGTCTCCCCGATAAACCAGCCCATGGATGGAGTGTCCATCGATGAATTGAAATTGCAGCTCTCCGCAAAGGCGAATATTTTTGGGCGTCACACAGACTTCTTCCTGCATTTCGCGGACGGCGCATTCAGAAGACGATTCGCCGGGATCCAGTCGTCCTCCTGGTCCATTGATTTTACCCGCTCCCAGCCCCCGCTTCTTGTGAATCAGGAGGATGTGCCCGTCCCGAATCACAAACATCAATGTCGCCCGTTCCACCGGCGCCCATTGCTCCCAATCAAATTCACAATATCGAACCATAATCGTTGCTTTCGTTTTAAATCATACCCAACAGAGGTCCCACACTTCGATAAGTGTGGGACTCTTCCTCCTCTGCATTGTTGCCCTTACATGGTTGCAGGAGCGCCGACACCTTACACAGACGCTCTGGCGCCAGACCAGTTCTTTTTGGCAGAGATTTTCGCCGGCAAAAAAAACCGTTCAAGTGGTTGACATTCGCTGGCTGTTTCCGTACTTTCCCCGTTCCGACTCTAGCAAACCTGCTGGTGTCGTGGTAGATCACCCTTTTATTGTGTGGATCAGATTATGGAAGCGTATGCAGTTATAGAGACAGGCGGGAAGCAATATCGCGTCACAGAAGGTGCGACCCTGCAGGTAGAACGACTGACCGATGAGGCGGGCTCCAAGGTGCAATTGGACCGCGTCCTGGCGTTGTCAGATGGCGCACAGCTGACGGTGGGGACACCGATGGTTGACGGCGCGGCTGTGACAGCCGAAGTTGTTGAGCACCTGCGTGGACCAAAAGTCTTCTCGTTCAAAAAGAAGCGCCGCAAAGGGTACAAGCGTAAAGTGGGTCATCGTCAAGATTTGACCCGAATCAAAATTATTTCGCTGACCGGTACGGCTGCGGCTGCTCCGGCGGAAACAGAAACGGCGGAGGTGTAAAATGGCACATAAAAAAGGACAAGGAACCAGTAAAAACGGGCGCGACAGTCGCGGACAGCGACGGGGTGTGAAACGGTTTGGCGGGCAATCCGTCACCGCCGGCAGCATCTTGGTGCGTCAGTTGGGAACCAAATTTGTGCCGGGTGCCAATGTGGGCATGGGTCGCGACTTCACTTTGTTTGCGCTCAAGCACGGCGTTGTCGAATTCGACAAGCACGGACGCCGCGTCAATGTCCGCGAGCTGACGCCCGCGTAATTTTATCTGAAATACGATAGAGGAAGGCGAGCTCTCCAGCTCGCCTTTTTTCTAATGAAAACGATTACTTTCAGAGACCGAGTCCGTCTCTATGTCTCCGCTGGGAATGGCGGCGACGGGTGCGTTGCGTTTCGCCGGGAAAAGTATGTTCCGCGCGGCGGGCCGTCCGGCGGCGATGGTGGCCACGGCGGTTCGATTTATATTGAGGCATCGGTCCACGCGAATTCGTTGCTCGACCTTTATTATCGTCCCCACCAAAAGGCCCCGCACGGCGGCAGCGGCCAGAACAAAGATCGACACGGCCGCAACGGCGAAGACTTACTACTCTCCGTTCCCTGTGGCACGGTCGCTTTTGATCACGAAACGGGAGAACGAATGGGCGAGGTCGTTCATGAAGGAGATCGACTTCTACTGGCCAAAGGGGGACGCGGAGGCTTAGGAAATATCCATTTTGCGACATCATCGAATCAAGCGCCCCGCGAATGCACGCCCGGGACGCAAGGGGAACAACGGACCATCCGTCTGGAATTGAAATTGGTCGCCGATATCGGGCTGGTCGGCTATCCGAATGCAGGCAAATCAACATTACTTCGCCGTTTGACCGCGGCCCAGCCCAAAGTCGCGGCCTACCCATTCACAACCCTTAATCCGGTGATCGGCACCTTGGTTGCAGACGATTACCGCACCTTGAAAATCGCTGATATTCCGGGATTGATCGACGGGGCCCACAGCGGCGCTGGATTGGGACACGACTTTTTGCGCCATATCGAGCGAACGACATTTTTGGTTTGGGTCATTGACATGGCGGGCGTAGATGGACGCCACCCGGCCGACGACTATATCGGCTTACAGCATGAACTGACCGAATACAATGCAGAGCTAGGCGAGCGTCCCCGTTTGGTGGTGGCCAACAAAATGGACCTCCCCGAAGCCGCCGACAACATACCTGAATTCATTGAGAGAACAGGAATTACGCCATGGCAATTGGGCGCTGACGACGCTGCCGGACTTGTGGCGGTCAAAAAGCATCTTTTTGAGTGTCTGATACCATTTGCATAAACTTTTCGGTATAAACCTTATGGGTAGGGCGGGCGGTCCCTCGCCCGCCGCGACGTATATGTGTTTGGTATTATAGAGTCTCTAAATCCTTGAAGGCGACAGGCAACTCATCGATCAAATCACTGGCGATCAAAGAGTACTCCGAGGTGCGACGGGCAATGCGGTCGCCCGCGCGCCCGTGTAGCCACGTGGCCAAGCGGGCCGCATCGTACGCCGCCAGTCCCTGCCCCATCAAGGAAACGACCATCCCCGCTAAAACATCTCCGCTGCCGCCCGTTGCCATCCCCGGATTGCCCGTAGAATTTACGGCACTGGGTTGACCCGCGCTTGCGATGACCGATTGTGCCCCTTTCAACACGACCGTTGCGCCTGTTGACTGAGCCGCCTCGCTGGCTAGAGGAATGCGATTCGCTTGTACCTCCTCGACTTGCTTCCCCATCAAACGAGCAAATTCTCCAGGATGAGGCGTAATCACGGTCGGGACACTAGCCCGTTCCAGCCAATGAGCCTGTTGGCCCAAGACTTGCAACGCATCAGCATCTACTACCAACGGAGCGGGTGCCTCACGAATCAATACTCGCACAAGGACCAGCGAATCGTTGTGCTGGGTCATGCCCGGCCCAACCAAGATGGCAGAAAAGCGGCTCATAAAAGAACGCCACTCATTCCAGTTTTCAGCAGAAAGAGATCCAATCTCTGTTTCGCGCGCCGGGCGCACCATGACTTCTGGACAGGCAATCGCGACACGATCCGCAATCGATTCTGGCACCAGCACCGTCACCAATCCCGAGCCCGTTCGCATCGCAGCGCGGGCGGCCAAAATAATCGCGCCCGAATAATCTAAGGAGCCGCCAATCAGCAATACATGCCCACAACTTCCTTTGTGCGCCGACCGACGACGTTTTGGCAGCAGACTCCGAACATCAGTGGCGTGCAAAAATTGGCAATCTGGTTCGCCCTCTAGCTGATCGACGAACTCAGCTGGAAATCCGATATCAGCCACTTCAATGGCTCCTACATACTCTACCGCTGCCGGGGCCAGCAGCCCCCGCTTCGGCAAGCCCATGGTCACAGTCACATCCGCTCGTACCGCAGGCCCCTCTGTCGCTCCTGTGTCTGGATCCAGACCGGACGGCACATCGATTGCCACGACCCAAGCGTGGGCGGCCGATTGCATGTAGTCAATGGCACCCGCGATGGCTCCTCGCACAGGGCCCTGTGTTCCTGTTCCCAGCAAACCGTCCACAAGAACAGGAGCAGGGGGGACCGTCGCGCGCCCCTGCTGCCATGCCTCTTCAGTCGGCCATTCGTAGACACGGATGCCCACATCCAAAACACGTTGCAAATGCGTGCGGGCATCGCCAGCGACAGCATCCACGGTGCCAGCCAGTAACACTTCAACGCGAAATCCCCTGTCCGCCAAATGCCAAGCAGCCGTGAAGGCATCGCCGCCGTTGTTGCCACGCCCGGCCAGCAATTGAATCGACGACGGATCCGCACCGCGATCCGTCACCCATCTCTGCACAGTCTCTGCCACACACAGACCCGCACGATCCATCAACACCTCGCCAGGGGTTCCAAACTCCTCAATCGTCCGACGATCCAGTTCCCGCATCTTTTCACTTGTAACGCATTTCATAATAGTCCAACGATCTGCAATCTAGCGTTACTCGTCAATGAGAAAGCCGAGCCAACATCTAGTAGAGACAAATAGTCTGGCGTATTCTATCTTGAGGGCGTGATGCAGCCGAGTCATTCAGAGTTTCCGAACCCGTACACGGACTATGTCCATAGCTTGGCGGAACAGCTACGGGCAGCAACCACCCTCCCCCTAGGCGGGTTGCCCCCAGTAACGTCCCCGGCCATCCCTCCCGACGCCCCGACAATCTTACTTTTTTCACCTCATCCAGATGACGAGTGCATCACTGGGCTGCTACCACTTCGCCTGCAGCGCGAAGCAAAGCTGCGTATTGTTAATGTTCCCGTTACCTATGGCAGCTCAACGGATCGACGGGCCGAACGTCATCAAGAATTGCTTGGTGCCTGCGCCTATCTCGGCTGGAATCTGCTACAGCGATTCCAAAACGGAACACAGGAAATGACAGACTGCAAAGCCAACTCTTCGATGAGCAGCAAAGAAACAGTGAGCTTCGAGTCCATGGATGTAGCGGCCGTCGTCGATGTCCT
>SLBD01000211.1 GCA_007126515.1 Kiritimatiellia bacterium | reverse complement strand
TCGATGATCCAGCGACGGATTTCGGACTCGCCGCTACCGGCATCACCGGTGAACAACGGTGAACCATTGAATACAATGCTGATCCGCGAGCCATCCTTTTCGGCGGGACGCATCTTTGACAACATGTGCTGTAGAAACAACAACGCGCCGTCATTGATGCGCGGAAGCCCGGCCCCAAACCGGCCTTCGTAACCCAGTGTGTCGCGTTCCTGCTCGATGTACTTCTGCTGCTGCTTCCATTCTACGCCGAAAGGGGGGTTCGCGAGCATGTAGTCGAACGTCCACTTGTGGCCGTCACGATCCCTTGCAAAAGCGTCCTTGGTGAATGTATCGCCCATCTGCATGTTGTCGACGTTGTCCTCACCAAGATCGATACGAGAGAAGGCCTTGATGACTTCATAGAGCAGGTTCTTCTCGGCCATCTTGGTGATTTGCTGGTCGAACGCGAAGCGTTCCATAATCTCGCGCACGTTCTTCGAGAACCCGTTGATGTAGCTGTTCAGGTTCGGCGCAAGCTGGTTCGGGTCGTCGAGAAGCCTCTGCATGTCCAGCTTGGACAGGTTGTAGAACGGCCGGCCGGTGATTTTCTGGAGCAATGGACGGGCAACCGTCTCCGGTTTCGTCTTCAGGGTTTTGAACTCCTCCAGCACTTGAGCCTTGGAGGGGGCAAGCAAGCAATCGAAACGGCGCAGAACGGTAAGGGGGAGGATGACCTTGCGGTACTCGTTCCGCTTGTATGGTCCCCGGAGCAGGTTGCAGATGCTCCAGATGAAATTCGCCAGTTGCGAATGCGTTTCAGCCGTCATGTCAATTCTCCTGTCCCGCTGCTTTGCCCGACTCCGCCCACGCATCAACTTTACTAGCACTGATTTTACTCAAACGGCCTATTTTGTGAAAGGGCATCATAATCCGTGAAAACCAGTGCTCATTTTTTATCGCAATTCTTTCGCATGCTCAGCATGGGCGAATTGCAGCGAAGCTAGCAGAAGAGACTCAAAGAGAAAAGAAAAGGTTGGCACGAGATTAACGGGCATGCGAAACCCAATAGACGCAACGCTCGGGCACTAGTCCCGGCTCCTCTTTATCACCATGCTTTTCCGGTTAACAGATACTTCTGGATTCGTTTGGGCGCGGGGTTATTTACAGTGCCGATTTTGTCGCTAAAGTAGTCGGAGTGACGGCACGAATGGATATGGGAGGGTAGTGGATTTCCTCGTTTCCATTTCGTGGGTTGTTTGGGATAGCATTTGGCCGGCAGGATATATTGTTCTTTGGTGCCGACAACCCAGTCGTGCTGACGGCCGAGCATAGCGCGGATCACCAGGTCGAGTCCCCGTTCGGTCATGCGTCGGAAAAACCGGTGTTGAGCGACCAAGTTTTTTGAAAAGTTGCCCACAATCGGCAGGAATTGAGGCGGGCGCGGTCCTTCCGGAGCCTTGAGCACCGCTTCGAGTCGCGCATTTCCCGGGGTCATGAGCTGCGCACCAGGCTGTCTCATGAGGAAATCTCCGGATAGTTGCACCAAAGCGATGAGCCAGCGGAGCGCCGGTTTAAAGGATGTCATGGCACGCAGGGAGGAAAGGTATTTGGATAGCCGATGGCCAACCGTGAAATAACCGACCCCGTTGGCACAGGCAACCAGCACGCCACGCTCAATATGCATGGTTCCGTTGTGATAGAGCGCCAGGTATTTACCCAAGAGACCGCCTCTGCTGTGCGTGATGATGTCCATACCGACGCGAAATTCGAAGCCGCATGGCAAGCGGTCGAAAAAGGCGGCAGCGTTCATCTCTGCGTCTTCCGAGAACGTGGGGTGATTGAAGCCGATTATCTGGCCATAGGGGCCTCCGTTCCGGGCGTGCAATGGGGATATGTCATACTGAGTCCCGTTGTTCAGCAGTCCGTTAAAGGCCATGTCCGTGGACGAGGCGGTGCCGTGAATCAGAAAAAGGGTCTTTCGGTCCGATCGCAATGTGCTGTGGTCTATCACGTCCATATTGCCGGTATCTGGGTTCCAGAACAGTAATTGGTGCGTGTGACCCCAGATATGATAATGCAGTCGTTGTAGTAAATTGGCGGCATCTCGTTCAGGGGCTCGTTTGAATGTGAGAATTTTGACCACAAAATGCTCGCGAATTGCGTTCGTGCCATAACGAAGGGATCCGTCTGACTTGCTTTTGATGGGTTTTGCAGTGAGAAGCGGAACTCGATACGTAAGTCGGTCCCTGTTGTCACACCGATGTCCTGGAGTGGGCAAGGGTTGCAGGTATTCAAGGTCGACTTCGTTGCGGTACTGTTGAGTTTTAGCGGGGCGCTGGTTTGGATAAAGCTGGAGATAGGCGATAGCCCCTTCGTCTTTTTCCAGCATGATGGTCAGGCGCAAGCTTGGCAGGTGGTCGGGGTCGAAAAGCTTCGCAATTGGCTCGATTTGGACATCGGAAAGATCAATAAAGCGCTCGCGCACAGGCAAATTCTGGTGGACGGCTTCGGGGTGCACTTCACGTATCAGTTCAATTTGTTCGCAGGTCACCGGCATGGATTTATCTGGTTTGGAGTGTTCATTACCAGTGCCGGAGTATTTCAACTGTCCGCTCCAAGTCAGTTCTCCGACATGTTCCATGCCCAGCGTTCCCCAAACGTATTTCGTTGGCTTAGCCGATTGGCGTCGAATCTTTCTGCGCCGGTGGCCAACAGCACGTCGGCGTTCGCGAGGGCTCTCAGGAAGAGGTGTTCCCAATACAAGGAAGCGTTCCCCGTCCTCCGCTGTTTCAATATAATCCTGAGCGTTCCCGCTATTGATGTTGATAACAACCATGCGATACCTCATCTTTTTACACTATTCTCTTAGTTTAGCATAAAACCAGGGCAGACAATCAATGATTCGATGGACAAGGGTACAAGTCGACAGGCTGAGTTCGGTCCATAGATTCGGGCGAATACGGATCAGACACTCGGCAAGTCGGACTCCACCATTCATCTGTTCCCTTTCTGGCCGCGCTCAGCGGGCGCTGCTAAAATACAGGCATCTGTTTCGTTCTGTCTGTCGTCGATCGGAGCGGACCAAATCGGCTCGGCTTTGGCCTTGACCGTAGAAATGAAGGGCGTATGCTCGAATTCGTTGATTGCGAAGCGTGTAAGGCTTGCCGAATCGCAGGGGGGCAGACCTTCAACTGGATAACCTTGATTGCTGACGTACACAGGAAATGTCATGACAAAACGAGAAATGGTAATGCGGATTTCGGCTGAGACGGGCCTGATTCAACAGGATGTCCATGAGGTGATCCAGCGATCGCTTGACCTAATTATTGAAAGTCTGGCGGCCGGAAAAAATGTGGAGCTGCGCAATTTTGGTGTCTTCCAATTAAAGACTCGCAAACAACGCATTGGCCGCAATCCGAACAAGCCCGAAAACGTTGTGCAGATTCCTTCCTGCCAAATCGTCAAGTTCAAGCCGGGCAAGATCATGAAGGAACGCGTGTCCGGCTGAGGTCGCCGCGAGGAGACCAGATGAGTGGGGAGGCCTTGCAACCGATCCGGGGCATGTCGGACATTGCCGCGCCGGATATTCAACTGTGGCAACACTTGGAGCGCGTGGCTCGTGACATCCTGGCGTGTTATCACTTTTCTGAAGTCCGCACCCCCATCGTCGAATATACCTCCGTTTTTACCCGATCCTTGGGCGAAGCGACGGATGTTGTCCAAAAAGAAATGTATACGTTCGAAGACCGGGGCGGACGCAGCCTGACACTCCGTCCGGAAGGAACGGCTGGCATCATGCGGTATGTGGCCAATGCGGGCCAAGATGCCCAAGACGCCCGCATCTTTTATATTGGCCCGATGTTCCGCGCGGAACGACCGGCGGCCGGCCGACGGCGCCAGTTCCATCAATTGGGGGCTGAATGCATGGGTTCCCCCTCGCCCGCCGCAGATGCGGAGATCATCGCGTTGCAGGTCCATTTGTTGCAGGCCTGGGGAATCAAGGATTTCAAGTTGGAGCTGAATACACGGGGGCTCCCAGACGATCATGCGCGTGTCGCCGACGGCATTCGGGCGGCGTTGCGGCCGCACCGCGCCGACCTATGCGACGATTGCCAGCGCCGCTTTGATGAAAATCCACTGCGAATTATTGACTGCAAAAAATCGGGTTGCCGAGCCATTGTGGAACAGATTCCACCCGTGACAGAGTATATGGGTACGGAGGCCCGCAAGTATTTGCAGGAGTTGATGGAGCTGCTGCGCCAGTTGGAAATTCCGGCGACGGCAAACCCGTATTTAGTGCGAGGCCTGGATTATTACGTGCATACGGTTTGGGAAATCACCCACACGGGACTCGGCGCTCAGGATGCCCTGGCGGGTGGCGGGCGTTACCAAATGCAAATGGGGCGACAGACCTGCGAAGGTGTCGGCTTTGCGATTGGCTTGGAGCGAATTCTGGCGGTCCTGCAGGGGCAGGGAGTCAACGGAACAGATTTTGCGCGGCGGCCGTGTGTGTGGCTGGTGTCGCAGGGCGAGGCGGCTTTTCGCGAAAATATGTTGCTAATGCAATCGCTGCGAATGCGAGGCATCGAAGCCAGCATGGACTTGAGCGGGCGGAGCATGAAGGCACAGATGCGAGCCGCCAACAAGGCGAACAGTCGCTTCGTGGTGATTCGCGGCGAGGAAGAGATGGAGCGGGGAACGTTTCAACTCAAGAGCATGGATTCCGGAACCCAGGAAGAACTGGAGTTGCCAGAGATCATGCAACGCTTGATTCAAGAGCGCGAATTGTCTTAGTCTTTGAGTTGATCGCAGCGGAATGCGGTGCGAACAAATGCTATCCATATGAATTTGAGTACGATCATTCGATGGCCATTGCGGCTGGGGTTTTTCAAAAAAATCACAGTACACGTAATTTTCATGACGCTCTTAACCGGTGTCGGCTTCATGGGGGCCACCGCGTATCAATTCCGACGGGAAGTCTTTCGACTGGAATACGACAGCGCCTTTATTGTGTACTCCGCCCTGACGACCTATTTGTACAATCACTATCAACGACATCAAACCTATGTGCCCCGCATTCTCGACTATCATCTGCGAACGCAATTCTTGCGGGTATCTGACGAAGCCGGTCATGCGATTCGCCACCGACCTGCCCATGTGGTCATCTATGACGATGTGGGCCGCATTCTCTATGAGTACATGGATGATGATCGAGTGGCTGCGGCGGAACCACAAACTCCGGGCCGACTCCCCATCACCCCCACCTTGAGGTATGATAGAAGCACGCCGTTCATTCAGATTAGTGGCCCGATCGAATTAGGTTCACCGGACTCGGGGTTTGTGATGATTGAAATTCCGACGACGATCCAACACCAACTCCATCGCCTCTTCCTTCAGTCGATCTTGATTCTGATTGGGGTCTTGACGATCACCATCCTGATGTCGCTTGTTTTCACGCGACAAACTCTATCCCCCATACGCTCCTTGACTCAAGCTGCACGGGCCGTCCATGACGGCGATCTCAGCCAACATGTGGAAGTCATCACCCAAGATGAGATCGGCGATCTGATCACGACCTTCAATGAGATGGTGTCCTCGATGGATCGCCGTCTGGATGTGATGCATCGGATGCAGGATTGGAGTGTCCGGATTGGTCGTCAAATGCACAGCAAGCGACTGTTTGAGGCACTGGGCGAGATGTTTGGCCGGATGTCCATGGCGGAATCGTATCGGCTGTACCTGCACGATAACGACCGCGATCGGCTATCGATACGACTGGAAGTGGGTGCCGAAGATTTACCGGATTTGGAACAAGATACATTGACCCACTTGGCTCTCAAGGAACGCTGGACCATGTATAAAAAGGCAGACGGATCCTTTGACAATGAGCCCACAGATGTATGCGAATTAGCGATTCCTTTGCTGTCCGGGAAACATCGCATTGGTGTGATCCGGATTGGCCGCCGTAATGACCGCGCTCTCTATGACGACGACACGCTGACTATTCTGCAGACATTGGCGCAGCATGCATCCGTGGCCATCGATAACGCCGGCATGTACGAGAAACTGGCGGCCCAGGAACGGATGGCTCAGGAAATGACGCTGGCCCGCCAAATCCAACAAGAGATGCTGCCCCGCCAAGCGCCGGAGATCCCGGGCTACGAAATCGTCGGGGGCAGTGCTCCAGCGCTCGAAGTCGGCGGTGACTATTATGATTATGTGCAATCCAAGAATGATACCTTTGTATTGATTGGCGATGTATCGGGGAAAGGGGTGCCGGCAGCCTTGATCATGAGTATTGCCCGAGCGCTCATTCATGCCTATATCGAATTCGAATCGTCCACCTCGGAAATGCTGCGCCGCGTCAATCGCAGCATCTCCCGCGACTTGGATGAGGAAATGTTTGTAACGATGACGGCCCTCAAGCTGGAACCAGACAGTCATCGTCTACGGTTTTCCCGGGCAGGTCACGAGCCACTCTTGATTGTCCATGCCGATGGAACCTGTGAACGCATCACACCGCCTGGCACCGCTTTGGGCATGCTCGAAGTGGAGACGTTTGAAGATCTATTGGAAGAGAGCGTCTACGAAATGCAACCGGGCGACACAGTCATCCTCTACACCGACGGCATCACCGAAGCCCAGAATACCGCGCGCGAGGAGTTTGGCTATGAACGACTCGAACAAGCCATCCAATCACGCGCCCAGCTTCCGGTTCGCGACCTGTTCGAACAACTGATCGATGACCTGCATCTTTTCACATCTGGCGTGGCGCAATTGGATGACATCACGCTGGTGATTTTGCGGCGGACTTGAGATCCAGTTACGTACATCGGTCCCGCAGACGCTCAACCAATTCATCCGGGACGTGCAGCGAACCAAAGCCGCGGCCCAAGGTATAATCTGGGGTCATACTGCCGTGATAATCAGTGCCACCGGAAGCGACTAAATCGTGCTGTGCCGCGATATCTGAATACGTCTGGACCTGCTCAGGGGTATGTTGTGAATAATAGATTTCCAAGCCGCCCAATCCAACGCTTCGCAATCGCCCCAATAAGTCCGAAAGCTCTTGATCGCTCAGCCCAAGTGTAAAGGGATGTGCGACGACAGCCACGCCTCCTGCGGCCCGAATCATCTCGATGGCTTCTTCTGCCACCAACGTCTGCCTGCGCGCGTAGCCGGGACGGCCACTTCCTAAGTAGAGATCAAAGGCCTCGCGCGTTGTTTTGCAATATCCGCGCGCCACCATGGCCTGCGCGAAGTGGGGGCGACCAATCACGTCGTCACCCGCAAACGCCCGAATCTCAGACTCATCCAGCGGCAATCCCAGCTTCTGCAAATTTTCTAACATGTGCTCGTTGCGAGTTTGGCGCGCGCTGCGGATGACATCCAATTGACTCGCCAGGGTCGAGTCCGCAGGGTCCATGAAATACCCAAGCAGATGCATTTCGGCTTCCGTAGTGGACGTGCTCACCTCCACGCCGGAAATGGCTTCTACCGCTGCGGATTCGGCTGCCGCCATAAAGCGCGGCACGCCTTTCACCGTGTCATGATCAGTCAAGGCCACTGCGGACAGCCCGCCGGCCACGGCCAATTCAATGAGTCGCTCCGGCGTATCCGATCCGTCGGAGAACAGGGAATGCATGTGCAGGTCAATCACAAGGACTGTACCGCAGCAAGGATTTGATCACGGGTGATGCCAAAATGGTCCCATGTCTCCATATGTCCGTCTGACGGAGCCACGCGCGGATCGACAATACCCACATGTTCAAGAGGAAGATTGCGGCCATAAGCAGCCGTCCGGACCAAGCCAGCAAAGCCACGTAGCCCCGTGCCCGGAGTCGCAATCAAACCATCTTCCACAGTCACAATCCCTTCCGGATATCGTTCCAGCAGGGCGCTTAATTCCTCTTCAGGCAGTGGCAAGCCATTGACAATGTGTACGTCTACATCGCCCAATGCTTCAAAGGCTTCGCCTGCCAGCCAAGCGGGTGCGCCCATGACCAAAATCGCTTTCTTGGCATTCGGAGCGCTGCGATACAAGGTCACCGGTGTCCAGGCATCGGTCGCCTGCCAAAGAGGTTCGGAATGATCCTGGCGACTCAGAATGGGCAAATTATCGCGCGGAATTCCAATCAAATGCCCGCCTTGATGAGCACCCAGATCGCGCACGGCAATAAATGCCGCGCGGGCATCGGCTGGCGCATAGAAGCGGTGCAGGTACGGCAGGTACCCCATCGCCAGCGTAATCCAATCCAGACTCCAACCCGAAAAATGGTCGCGTCCTGTGCAAGCGCCCACATGCGACATGTGGAACGTGACGTTCATGCCTTCGTTCACGCCGGTCAAGTTGCGGTGATAGCGCCACATCTCCAACCCCTCGCGAGCAATCCCTTCAAAGAACGCCGCAAACGTGGAGAAGACATGCAATCCCGGCCCCTTTGTGCTCATCGCCAATCCGTTGGCCATCATCGCGGATACCTGCTCTTCGATGCTCATTTCAAAGCAGTGCCCATCTGGCAAACACGTCTTAGCTTTTTCCAGTTTAGTGGAGGGATCCAAGTCGCACGAAACAATAAAGACTTCTTCCGGGTGCGCTTTGGCAAGCATCGCATAACCGACTTCCACGCCGGCCCGAGGACTGGTGCTCTTACCCACCGCAGGCAGCTCAACGGCTCCCGCGACGCTATCATCAACCAGCAAATTAGCGCTACCCGGCTCGGGACGCGCCTCGGTGACAACGGTCACCCGCGATCGGGACTGGACTTCACTTAACGCTTGTTGTTGCGCGTTCGATATCTGCAGCATCGGGTTGGCGAGCACTTCGTCCAGCGATCGCCCCTTCATGTGACCATCATGGTGGCCCTTTCCACCCGGCAACTCGTTGGCATAGAACAAGCACTCCAGCATACATTCCACATCTCGGAAGCTCATCAGAGAGCCCGGCACCCAAACGACCTGATTCATATCGACACCCTGCTGCGCCGCAAACTCCGTCAGCTCTGCACGGATCCCCATTTGATCTCCAAACTCAGCCAGGGATTGCTGGGCTCGCCCGGTTGGATAAATCAAGTTCGGACGTCCGGCCTGCGATTGCGCAAAGGCATAGCGATAGGCCTCGTACAAGCCCGCCACATCATACAAGGACTCGCATTCAATAATTTCGATGCCCATGGAGCTGATAATGGGTCGCGGATCCTTATCCATAATGGCGCGATTGGTCCCCGACAGTTGAATCCCGTTGCGATGCATGACAAAGGTAATCGGAGCTTCGTGCAGATCTGCGCCGTTAAATCCGTTCAAGGCCTGTCCGGAAATCCAGCCAGCATCCCCGCAGTGGCAGACCACCCACGCCCCCGGACCACGGCGCGCTTTCAGTCCCAGCGCCTGACCGACCGCTGTGGGGATCATCACTCCAAGCCGTCCGCCATTCAATTGGGTGCCACCCGGCAACCAGCTGACATGCCCAGCGATATCCAGACCGCGCCGAAAACCATCGATCACATCTTGCGCTTGCAGATACTCCCACGCCGCCAGTACAGAGTAATGTCCGATACTGGTGTGGGCGTGCTCAAACGTGTAAGCCGTCTTTTCAGGATCGGAAACCGCCATCGTCATCACGAAGGCTGGAATGAGATCAAGGCCACCGCCCAAGTGATCCAACTCGTTGATCGTGGCCAGCGATGCCAGCGAGCGCAGCGCGATTCGGGCAGCCTCGATCTGCAAGGCTTCAATCGCCAACACCTCGGGTTGAGACAACGCCGGGACCGATCCAATATCAATTCGAAAATCAATCGGCTTGGATTCGATTCGCTGACCTAGATACCGGGAATTTTGCAAAAGCACAGCATTCCGGCGCTGCTGTTCAGACCACATCGACATACACCACCTCTTCTAATCACACACAACCAGTGCCGCAACCTACGGTTGCAACCCATCCAACAACTGTTTGATTTCCTGTCGTAACTCATCAAATGATACAGAGCCCGGAAATGTGCCAGCCACTTCACCCGAAGCATCCAACAACACCCGCGTAGGGATCGCTCGGCTACCATAGGGCCGCAGCATTTCTGCCGATGCAATCATCACCGGATAGGCAAACTCGCGACCCTCTAATTTGGCACGAATTTCGTCGGGCTCGCCGCGCTCGATCACCATCCCTACCACAGTGAAACCATGCTCACCAAATTCACGTTGCAGATCCGCCATCTGCGCTAATTCTTCAACGCTCTGTTCCGACCAAGGAGCCCAGAAATCAAGCAATACAACTTGTCCCGCATAGTCCTCGGTGGACAATGTCTGCTCCGCGTCAATGGAGGGCGCTGTGATCGGAGTCGCAGGCGGATCCACACGCTGCGCCGGGGGAACTCGAGTTGTCTCTTCCCCTTCCATTGCAGGAACACATCCAGAAATCAACCCAGTCAACGCCACCACCGATACAATGGCAGCCCACGGTCGGAAAACAATTTGCATCTTCATGCCGCAATACTAGGGAATTGCCACGCACTGTGGCAAGCTCGCTCTCAAAGGGTATCAGAAACCCTAATGACGAAACACCCAAGCTCGAATCCTCCCCCCCCTGGATCGCTCGTGGTGATCATTGCGATAATGCAAGACTATGTGAAGAACTGCCCCGCAGGGGTGCTACGCGGTTGGCAACGCTGGAGATTCCTCCACTCCGTCCCGTCGCTGCGCTCCGTGACTCCGGTCGGAATGACCCCCTTTTTCGATTGACGATAGCGGACGACGAGAACGATGGACGATTAGACATTCTT
>SLBD01000232.1 GCA_007126515.1 Kiritimatiellia bacterium | reverse complement strand
ATCAGGGGCATTGTTGAATTTATTCGCGCGCAAGGGGGCCCTCAATACGAAGGAGCCATCAAAGAAAAGATAGAAAGCAAATCCGCAGCCTTGCCGGAAATGGAAGAAGATGATGAAATGCTGGAAGCAGCGGTGGAAGTGATCCGTCAGACGCGACGAGCATCCACATCCTCGCTACAGCGACGCTTGCGGATTGGGTATACGCGAGCAGCGCGCCTGATGGACTTGTTGGAAGATCAGGGAATTATCGGGCCACCACAGGGATCGGACCCACGAGAAATATTGATCGATCTAGATGGCGAAATTCCACAGAATCAAGGCGTAGATGGATGAGTGATCGAGCGCAAATGGAATAATCATGGATACGCTGGGGAAAAAACTAAAAGCTGCGCGTCAGAAGCGCAAACTGACAGCTTCAGAGGCGGCCAAAGGAACGCGCATCAAGGTGCAGCATATTGAGGCGATTGAGAATGACGATTTCAGTTCCATCGCAGCTCCAACGTATGCCAAGGGATTTATTCGAATCTATGCAGAGTTTCTGGGATTAAATCCGGAGCCGCTAATCGAAGAATATACGGCCGTCCATCTACCCCCGCCGCGAGCATCGCTGATCCCTGATGACAGCCCCAAAGCTACGCCACCTCGTCGGGAAAGAAAACCGTTTGTCTGGCCGAAATGTCCCAAGATTAAATGGCCGACCATGAGGGTTCCGCCACAGCTGAAAGAGTTATGGAACCGAATTCGGGGAATACGCATAAAGCCATCGCCCGAACAAATTCGGATGGGATTAGCTGGATTGGCTGCTCTGTTAGTGATCATGATTGGAATAGTTGGGATCCGAAATCTGCGGACAAGAGAGACAACAGAACAGCCCGTAACTGGGCGGCCTGAAACAGTGCGAGGGTCCGTAGAGTCTGTCCCCCCAAGGCCAGGATTGCCGATGATTGAGGCTTTGCCGGAACCCTATCTGGAATAAACGAGAGGGATATGAATCTACCCAACACATTAACTGTCAGCCGACTTGGATTTGCCGCGCTCATGCTGGCTCTGTTGTCTTTGCCGGATACGGTTCCATTTACGAAGAGCTTGGCGTTCGTCTTATTTGTGGTTGCCGGGATTACGGATTATTTGGATGGACATCTGGCCCGGACGCGATACGGCATTTCGGCATTTGGGCAATTGATGGATCCGCTGGCTGACAAAGTGATTGTTTGTGCTGCCTTTGTCAGCTTTGTTCAGTTGGGATTGGTGCCTGCCTATATCGTCGTCATTATCATTTCCCGTGAATTCCTTGTAACGGGGTTGCGGTTATTGGCGGTGGAAAAAGGGATCGTGATTTCCGCTGGGAAATGGGGCAAGCACAAGACGGTTTGGCAAATTGTTGCAATTATCGTGATCCTGCTCGGATTGGCGACTCAACATGATGTATTCCGAGGCGCGGATACCGATTTTCTCGAACAGTTCCAGATGGCGTTCGGCGTGATCGCCTATGCAATTTCTGTCGGTGTCGCAATGATCACCGTTGCGTCTGGATACCTTTACTTTGTAGAGAACCGCGAAGTGCTCAGCCAGCACTTGGGAGCAGGAGCTAGGGGCTAGGAGCTAGGCGTTAGGAGTTAGGGGCTAGGCTAGGCGTTAGGGGCTAGATTTGGAGCTAGTGAGATCTATTATGGCTGTGAAGGATGTCAAGGAGTTGGAGGTTTATCGGAAAGCATATCGCGTAGCTATGGATTTTTTCGAGATCAGCAAAGGGTTTCCAGCTGAAGAGCGATATGCATTGGTGTCTCAAGGGCGTCGCTCTTCCCGGTCTGTCTGCCACAATCTGCGCGAAGCATGGGCGAAACGCAGTTATCCGGCGCATTTCTCTGTCAAATTGACGGATTGCATTGGTGAAAACTGGGAAACAGATACCGCAATCGACTTTGCCCTGGATTGCGACTACATTCGTCCCGAAGTCCATTCCGAACTCATCGCTATGAATTCAGAAGTAGGCAAGATGCTCAGGTCCATCCACAACAACCCGGAAAAATTTCTAACTCCCAAACGCTAACCCCTAACCCCTAGCCCCTAGCCCCTAACGCCTAACCCCTAGTCCCTATGAAGCTCTTAATCGCTACCCGCAACCCCCACAAACTTGAAGAAATGCAGCAGATCCTGCCTGCGGCTGGTATCCAGTGGGTCAGTGCCTTGGATTTTCCGGAGATTCCCGATGTGATTGAAGATGGGAAAACATTGGAAGCCAATGCCATTAAGAAGGCGGTCACATTGGCATTGGCGACAGGACTATATGCATTGGCAGATGATACTGGCTTGGAGGTCGATGCGTTGGAGGGCGCACCTGGAGTTTACTCGGCTCGTTATGCGGGCGAACCACCTGACTACGCTGCTAATAACCGCAAGCTTTTGGCCGAACTAGCTTCTAAAGACTCTCGATCGGCGCAGTTTCGCACGGTCATCGCTCTTTCTGATCCATCCGGTCACGCTCAGATTGTCGAGGGAGTCTGCCGCGGTGAAATTGCTGAATCCATGAGTGGGACAGCCGGATTTGGCTATGACCCTTTGTTCGTTCCCGAAGGAGAGACCCGCACGTTTGCAGAGATGAGCGCCGACGAAAAAAATCGCATCTCTCATCGCGGCCGAGCCTTGCGGGCAGCCATGGGTGCGTGGGGTGAGCAGTTGATCCAACTCGCTGCTGCTGAGGGTCGTCAGCAATAGGCAGGACGAGGTGACTCACCGAGCCGCGATCCTCGAGTAATGAAGGGCGAATCAACAACCGACGACCGACGACCGACGACCAACAACCGACGAATGACGACTGACGACCGACGACCGACGAAACCCATGATCACCAGTTTGCAAAATCCTAAAGTGAAGCACATCGTGAAACTTCGGAAGAGAAGTGTTCGTGATGAGGAGGGGGTATTGCTGATTGAAGGATACCGCGAACTGAAACGAGCCCTTGAAAATCAGGTGGTCCCGCGGGCATTGTTCTATTGCTCCGACCTGTTTCAAGGTACCAACGAAAACACCTTAATCCAGCAATGCGAAGCGGTTGGTGCGGAGGTGCTGGCGTGTAGTGCAAGTGTCTTTGAGAAAATGGCCTATCGCGACCGCCCCGAAGGTCTATTGGCGCTGGCGCCACAAATTAAAGGGACCTTGGCGACCTTGAGCTTGCCCGAGAACCCGTTATTGCTGGTGGCCGAACACATCGAAAAGCCGGGCAATCTGGGGACGATGTTACGCTCGGCCGATGCCGCAGCCGTGGATGCCGTGATTGTCTGCGATCGCTGCACAGACATCAACAATCCCAATGTCGTGCGCGCCAGTATTGGCACCTTATTTGCCGTGCCGGTGGTCGAGGCAACCTCTGGCGAGGCGAGTGCGTGGTTACGGGGGCAGGGTATCCAAGTTGTTGCCGCAACGCCTCACACGGATCGCAATTACACACACATCAATTATACAAAAGGAACCGCTATTCTTGTCGGTGCAGAACAGGTAGGACTGAGCGAATTTTGGATGAAAGAAGCGGAATGCCAAGTACGGATTCCGATGTTGGGGCAGTGCGATTCCTTGAATGTTGCCGCCGCTGCCACCATCCTGCTTTATGAAGCGGTCCGGCAGCGAACTCAACCAGCGGCGTAAACGTATGACCGAACCCTCACAAACGATTCGTTCCGGAATGATTGCTGTCGTTGGCGCTGCCAATGTGGGGAAATCGACGTTAGTGAATGCCATTGTCGGCGAGAAAGTCACGATTGTTAGTCCGGTGGTGCAAACCACACGCAATCTGATTCGGGCCATTTTGACGGAGCCGCGCGGCCAATTGGTGTTTCTCGACACACCCGGCGTCCACAAAGCGAAGCAGGATCTTGGGAAACTGATGAACCGGATGGCCCGCGGGGCGGCCGAGGGGGTGGATGTGATCCTGCTGATGCTGGATGGTTCCCGTCCGCCCCGGGAAGAGGACGAAGGATGGATGCGACGATTGTTGCGCCCTGATTCTGAGGGGCATGTGATACTGGCTGTCAATAAATGCGATAAAGACCACGATTACATGGCCGATTATGAAGCGGCTTGGAAGTCTCTCTTGGAGGAGAAACAGCGCCAGCGGTCCGTGGAGTGGCGTCGAATTTCTGCCGCTACCGGAGAAGGCGTGGAGGCCTTAACCGCACGACTATTTGAGCAGGTTCCGCTCGGTCCTTATTTGTTTCCTGCCGATGTACTGACCGATTATCCGAGGAATTTGGCGATTTCCGACATGATCCGCGAAAAATATGTCGTACAGCTCAAAGATGAACTTCCTCATGCAATTGCGATTGCGATCGATGATATTGGAGAACAGACAGATGGCGGTTGGAACGTGAAGGGGACCGTGTACGTGAATCGGCCGTCGCAGAAGGGGATTGTGCTGGGGGCCAAGGGGCGTCTGCTGAAATCTGTCTGCCAGGCTGCCGGCAAGGAGCTCTCCGAAATCTACGAACGCCCTGTTCGGATCTCGTTGTGGGTGAAATGCGAGAAAGATTGGGCCCGAAACTTTTGGATGTTGAAAAAGCTGGGGTATGCATGATCCTTTTTTTCATCTCAGGGCTTTACAACGCCCAACAAACCACCTATAGTCCGCCCTCGTAAGCAAGAAAGAAGTAAGTAATAAGTACGTAATTGAGGTCTGTAGAAGAACATGGATCAGGCAACCAAAACTGCTGTGAAAGAAGAATATGGGCTGCACGACAAGGACACAGGGTCTGTTGAAGTGCAGGTAGCTCTCCTGTCGAGCCGTATCAACGAGCTCACGGAGCATCTCAAGCAGCACAAGAAAGATCACAGCTCGCGCCGTGGTTTGATCGCAATGGTCACCAAGCGCCGCCGTTTGTTGGATTATGTAAAGCGTCATGACACGACGCGATATCACGATCTGGTCAAACGTCTAGGCCTGCGTCGCTAACACTCACTCGTTCAGTTACATGAACCTCCTGCAGATTCCTGATGGTCTCGAATCATCAGTGCTCTGGGGTTCAAACTGCATCGTTCATTGGCTCCACATGCGTGCTGTCGATCGGCACATTTCCCCTTCATTGGGACTACGCGTGAAGTCTATTTGTGAGCGTTGAGACAGGCTCTCGAAGAAGAGAAGAAGAGAAGAAAAAAGAAGAAGGAATACTACAATGAAAGATACAACCAAGGTCGCATGCGAAGTCGGTGGCAAAACAATCGAAATTGAAGCTGGGCTTTTAGCACAGCAAGCCAACGGGGCAGTGACCATTCAGATGGGGGAAACCGTTCTCATCTGCACCGTAACCGCCGCCAAGGCGCCGCGCGAAGGAGTCGATTTCTTTCCGCTCCAAGTCGAATATCGTGAAAAATTCTATGCAGCAGGCCGTTTTCCCGGCGGATTTTTTAAGCGTGAAGCACGCCCCTCCGAAAAGGAAATCCTCACCATGCGGGCGACAGATCGCCCCTTGCGCCCCCTGTTTCCCGAAGGCTATCGCAACGAAGTCCAGATCATCAGCTCGCTGTTGAGCACGGACTGCATCGACGAGCCGGATATCCTCAGCATCAATGGTGCCAGCGCCGCTTTGGTGATCTCGGACATTCCCTTTAACGGACCGGTCGGCGCGGTTCGCGTTGGACGCGTTGACGGGGAATTGATCTTGAACCCCACCCATACGCAAATCGAGGAAGGCGACCTCAATCTTACCTATGTCAGCAACCGCGAGTTGCCCTTGATGATTGAAGGGGATGCCAAAGAAATTAGCGAAGCCGACATGGTGGCCGCTATGAAGTTTGCTCATGAGGCTTGCGTGAAGCTTGTCGATGCACAAATTGAACTGCGTAAGGCTCTGGGGCTTCCAGAGAAGCCATTTGAAGACGTGAGTGTCAGCGATGATCTGCTCGGTCGGGCGCGGTCCATCGCCGGCGACGACCTGAGCGCTGCTCTGCAAATTGCGGGTAAGTTGGAGCGACATGACAAAGTGGTTGCTGTGCGCGATGCCTTGAAGGAAAAGCTTCTGGAGCAAGTGCCGGAAATGACCGACGAGGAATTCTTCCAATTATTTGATGCGTTTGAGATCGAAACCGTGCGCAAGAACGTCTTGGAGCACAAGAAACGTATTGATGGTCGGGCCTTTGATGAATTGCGGCCGTTGACAGCCCAAGTTGGTTTGCTCCCGCGGACACATGGTTCGTCCTTGTTTAGCCGTGGCGAAACACAATCCTTGGCGACTGTGACGTTGGGCACATTAAAAGATGCTCAGTCCATGGATGCCTTGGCGGGTGGGCCCGATGAGAAGCGGTTCATGCTGCATTACAACTTCCCTCCGTACTGCGTAGGCGAACCCGGTCGATTGGGTTCCACCAGCCGTCGGGAAATTGGCCACGGCAACTTGGCCGAGCGCTCGCTGAAGCCAGTGATTCCTGCCGATTACCCGTACACAATTCGTGTTGTGTCGGAAATCATGGGGTCCAATGGGTCCAGCTCCATGGCCAGTTCCTGTGCAGGAACGTTGGCGTTGATGGATGCGGGCGTGCCGATTACCAAGCCTGTGGCCGGTATTTCCGTGGGCCTATTTTCCGGGACCGAGGATGCCGCACTGGTGTTGGACATCTTGGGCGCCGAAGATCACTGCGGCGATATGGACTTTAAGGTCTGTGGTACGCAGGATGGGATCACCGGATTCCAGGTCGACCTGAAGATTCGCGGTCTGCGCTGGGATTTGGTTGAAGGCGCGTTCGAGTTGGCTCGCAAGGGCCGGATGCAGATCCTGGATTATATGTCCTCTGTGATTCCTGCCTCCCGTTCGGAACTCTCGGCCTATGCGCCGCGGATTTCTCAGATGAAGATCCCCGTCGACAAGATCGGGGCATTGATCGGGCCGGGTGGAAAGAACATCCGTCGTATCACCGACACCCTCAAAGTCCAGATTGATATCGAAGATGATGGTGGTGTTCAAATCTTCAGTACGGACAAAGAGGCCATGGACGCGGCAGTGCGCGAAGTTGAATCGCTTACGGCCGAGGCCGAGGAAGGCAAGATTTATCGGGGCCGTGTGACGGGTACCAAGGAATTCGGCGCGTTCGTCGAAATTCTGCCGGGCAAGGAAGGGTTGGTTCACATTAGTGAGCTGGCTGATTTCCGCGTCAAACAGACCGAAGATATTTGCAAAGTCGGCGACGAAATGTGGGTCAAGTGCCTGAATGTCGAGGAGAACGGTCGGATTCGGCTGAGCCGCAAGGCTGCCTTGGCTGAAAAAGGCGAAGAATAAGTTCTGATAGTGATGGGCGGCTGTTTTCCATTGAGTGGAAAACAGCCGCCTTTTTTTTCCATTGAATGGAAAAAACGGTCAAAAAGTTTCCATTGAGTGGAAAACACGCGATTTTTTTCCATTGAGTGGAAATGGGATCGTCGCAATCAAACACGAATACAGACCGAAATCGTACTCGTACACCTACTCCTGTACTCGTATCTCTGCCATGATCTGCTTATACCTAAACAGCAATTCTTATCCGGAGCGTTGGTCGGTTTCGATTTGGCCGTCTTTCATGACGACGACTCGGTTGCAGCGGGCGGCGACGGCATCGTTGTGAGTCACAAGAATGAGCGTATTGCCTTGCTCGCGGGTGAGGGCGAATAAATGCTGCAAGACTTGTTCCCCGGTGTGCGAATCGAGATTTCCCGTGGGTTCATCAGCAAAGACGATTTCAGGCTCGCTGATTAATGCTCGGGCGATGGATGCCCGCTGCTGTTCGCCACCGGACAGTTCCATAGGACGATGTGTGGCGCGATCCTCAAGTCCTACTTGCTGCAAGAGCTCGCGGGCATGGGCGCGATATCGGGTAGCCTGTTGCAACCAGTTGAGTCGGTGCATGACAGGCAGCAGGACATTGTCTTCGATCGATAATTCGGGCAGCAAGTGATACGCCTGAAAGACGAAACCAAACGAATGGGCGCGACATTCCGTGCGTCGAGTCGCTGACATGCGATACAGGTCGCGGTTTTTGAATATAACGGTGCCTGCTGTGGGGCGGTCCAATCCGCCGAGAATATGCAGTAGGGTGCTTTTGCCGGCTCCGCTGGCCCCCATGATCGAAATCGCTTCGCCTCGATGAATTTGGAGATTCACGCCACGCAATACTTCGACTTGGTTTTTCAGCAGAGAAAAACTGCGGTGCAGGTCCTTGGTTTCCAGGATTGGGTTCTCATTACTCATTGCGCAAGGCCCTCGCAGGATCTAGTGACGCGGCTCGATAGGCTGGAACAGCCCCGGCCAGCGTGCAAATGACCATCACGGAAACAGAAATAAGCACCAGATCGAATAATGATGTGCTGGCGGGTATTTCGCTCAGATGATAGAGCTCTTTAGGGAAGAGCTCCCATCCAAACTGTTCAGAGAGCCAGTACATCAAATGATTCCGGTACTTCAGAATGAGCAGGCCGGCGGCGATGCCGAGCCCAGTGCCTAGAACGCCTTCGATCCAGCCCTGCCAGAAAAAGACGCGCATGATGCTGCCAGATGTGAAGCCGAGGGCCTTTAGCAAGCCGATCTCACGGGTTTTCTGGACGGTGAGGGTGATCAAGGTGTTGGTAATTCCGAATGCAGCGACGATGGTGATGAAGATTAAGAGGAAGAACATCATGTTCTTTTCGACGCGCAAGGCCGCAAATAGTTGGCGGTTCATTTCCATCCATGTGCGGATCACGTACCGAGATCCCAGTTCCTCCTGCAAGCGGGCGGCAACGAGATGGGCGCGATAAGGGTCATCGGTCATGATTTGAATCCCATGTACGCCGGTTTCTAGACCATACAATTCGCGAGCCATACCGATCGAGGTTAGGGCATATCCCATATCAAAATCCCACATGCCTAGTTCGTAGACTCCGATGATTTCCAGCTCTTCAGGAAGACGGATTTCTTCGGGGGAAATAAAACTTTGTGGCGAATAGACAAGGACCCGGTCCCCAACCCATGCCCCCATTTGACGAGCCAAATCGGCGCCGAGAATGAGGTCTTCGTAGATGACATCGAAGTCGCCGTCGACCATGAATTCAGGAACGCGACTGACGCGACGTTCGTACTCGGGGTCGATGCCGCGCAAGAGTGCGGTGTAGATATTGTCGTGGAATTGCAGGAAGACGACTCCTTCCACAAACGGAGCGGCGCCACTGACTCCTTCGACGGCTTCGATACGGTCGATTAATTCGTCGGGTTCCTGCAAGTTGCCAAACCCTGATAAGGTAATGTGCGCGTTGAAGCTGAGGATCTTGTCGCGCCACATGTGATCGAAGCCGCTCATCACGGACAGAACGATGATTAAAACGGCCACCCCAAGCATGACCCCAAGAATCGAGATCACGGTGATGACGGAGACAAAGGTGCGTTTCGGCTTGAGATATTTAAGCGCGAGAAAGAGGGAGAAGGGTAGGTTCATGCTTTTTGCTTCAATTGGGGAAACAAGATGACATCCCGAATGGCCTCAACATTGGAAAGGATCATTAAGAGTCGGTCAATGCCGATTCCCATCCCGCCGGCTGGGGGCATGCCATGTTCAAGGGCAAGCAGAAAGGCTTCGTCGACTTTTTCTGGATCGCCGGCGGCTTGTTCCTCAAATCTGCGACGCTGTTCCTGCGGGTCATTGAGTTCTTCATAGCCCGGGGCGATTTCGCGACCACCGATGATGAGTTCGAATACGTTGACGGATTCTGGATCATCTGGACAGGTTTTGGCCAAGGGGACAAGATCGACGGGCAGGCGGGTGACAAAAGTGGGATTTCGCAAGGTTTTCTCAATTCGCTTTTCGAAGATTTCCTGCGTGATTTCCGTCTCATTCCATTCTGGGGCGATCTGTAACTCCAGGGATTGAGCCCGCTCTTGTTGCTGAGCAAGATCTAATGAAAACCAATCCTCTCCAGCCACTTCAATGATTAAGTCGCGATAGGGGACAACGCGCCAGGGCGGTGTCAGATCAATGGGTGCTTCCTCGGAGCCAAATACGAGGCTGCCATATACGGTTTGGGCAACATGGGTGATCAGCTGTGTGACCAATTCCATCATGGTCTGGACACCTCCAAAGGCCTCGTAGATCTCCAGCATCGTGAATTCTGGATTATGGAAGCGGCTCAACCCCTCATTGCGGAAGTTCCGATTTAATTCAAAAACGCGATCAAAACCGCCGACGAGCATGCGTTTGAGATACAATTCGGGTGCGATCCGCATATACATGGGCGATCCGAGCGCCTCGTAGTAGGTCTTGAATGGGGTGGCTGCTGCTCCGCCCGGCATGGCTTGCATCATGGGGGTTTCGACTTCTAGGTAGCCACGATCAAACAAGAAGTCACGTATGCCTTTGATGGCAAGCGATCGCTTGCGGAAGACATCACACACTTCAGGATTGGCAATCAGGTCCAGATACCTTTGACGATATCGAATCTCCACGTCTTGGAGGCCATGCCATTTGGCTGGTAGGGGAAGCAAGGTCTTGGAAAGCAAAGTCCATTCCTCGACTTTCAGGGTGGGTTCGCCCATGCGAGTGGTGAAGAAGGTGCCCGATACGCCGATGTGATCTCCCAAGTCGAGATGCTTAAAGGCCTTGAAGGCATCGTCGCCGACATCATTTTTGCGGAGGTAGATTTGGAAACGCCCAGTGTAATCTTGAAGGTGGGCAAAGACGCTTTTACCCATTTCTCGAATAGCCACGATACGACCTGCGATCTGGGTTCGGCCCTCTTCCTGAAATTGGCCGCGGATTTCCGCTAGCGTGCCGCTGCGTTTGTATTCACCCCCGTACGGGGTATAGCCCAATTCCTGGAGTACGTTCAGATTGTCGATGCGTTGAGCGCGAAATGTGTTTTGATCGAGATGCTCTTCAGTCATTGATTTCTCCCTGACCCTTTACCCCGCAAAGAATCGGGAAGATGGGCGCGCATGATGGGTTATTGGGGGCGCATCCTTTGCCCCAACATGCCAAACCGCATGGTTTCTCTCATGCTAAGCAAATCATAGGCGACTGCGACATTGGATACCCAAGCTAAATGTCTAGCAATTTTAAAGACTTCAAAGCTGTCATCCCTGACTAAAAAGGCCAGGAATTCTTCTTCTGGATTCAAATTGCTGAGAATACTGCCGAACCAATCTCGCGATGTTTCCTCGCGCCAGTTTCTTAATTCGTATCCGGAGGCTCCCTCGATGGGAACAACACCGAATTGCCCGACCATGAAATACGTTAAGTCTACTTGATGCTGGTCAGTTCGAATATCCAGTTCCTGCATCAGTCCCATCAGCCTCTCGACTCCGCTGCCAGCGGCGTCACGGCTGATATTGCGGACGGCAGCATCGACTTGACGCTGTAAGTCTTCGACAGGGATCCGAAATAACTGATTGTTGCGAGCTTCGATGAAGATCGGGCGTTTGTGAGTATCAAATTCCATCGGTGTGGGAATGAGCACTTGGATCTGCGCTGCATCAAGTCCCGTCAGAATAATAATCAGCACGAGCACGCCGACGAGGCAGGTCATAATGTCAAGAAAGGAGTCGAGATTGACACTAGACCCTTTGGAGGATTTCCTGCCCATTAAAACTGCCTCTGGCTTGCTGCTTGGCGCGCCTCAAAGTTGACATCGCGACCCGCTTCGAACAATTCTGTTCCCAAGTCAATGCCGCGATCGCGGACAGCGCGGGACAGGCGACGAAAGACTTCGCCTGCATGGGGCCGGACAAGAAGGATTACATATTCTTCTTGCCGGTTCTGGCTGACTTCTTCGAGAAACTCTTCCAGCACACTCCCGGGACGTTCCAGCTCCCGAACAGGCAATACAATCTCACCAGGGAAGAGGTATATCCGATCCGGATGAACATCAATGTACCGAGGCTCTTTGTGCCGATTCCCCATGGGGAAAGGCGACCCACCCTCGCCACCATCCGCTTGACCATAGAGCGAAGAGGTCACGACAGATGTAACGGTGGTGTTTTCCGGGTTGCTGATGATGACCAAGGTGTTGCTGACCAAAAGGACCACAAGGGCTCCAATGGTCATAATTAGGATGGCCATAAAGGAGGATAAATCCTGCTCTGCGTTCGATTTTTCTTTTCTAGCCATGGTGTGTCATAGCCTACATCAAACTGGAACGAATTTCTAGGCCTCTTCCCGAAGCGTGATCACTCGTGGTTTGCTGAGCCGCCGGCAAAATTCGTCGGTCGTCTCCAAGTGGCTGCGGATGGATTGCAATGTGTTTTGCAATTCGTCTGAGGTGGCCAAGTTGCTGAGGCCTTGTTCAACGGCCTTCTGCACTTGCAGCAATTCTTGGATACCACTGGCAAGTTTGACGACTTCCTGCATTCGCTTGCTCATCTCATCTGCCGCCGCCATGGATTTTTCGGAAGCGTCGCGTGTGGCATTCTGTAGCGCTTCGGCCGTTTCTTTGTAACGCTCGGCCATGGCGGAGGAGGTGCTTTGTAGGTCATCGCCCAATTGCTTGAACTGGGCCAATTCAGTTTCGGCCAGGCCCTTACGCCGTGTAACATACGCCTCTTGTTCTTCGCGCAATTCCTCGAGGACTGCACGCATGGCCTGATCCAGTTGCGTGCCCATGTTTGTGACGCTGGTGGCAAGTTGGGTGGTTAGACCATTCAGTGTGCCTTCGTAGCTCTTCGCCAAGGCTCCAAATCGTTCTTCAACGACGGTACTGGCGCGACCAATGGCGTTGGTGAAGACTTCTTCGTAGCGATCTGGATCCGGAATGTAACGGCGGAAAGCGGCCTCGATAGAATCTTCTAGATTTTCAATGACGATGGGTTGCTGCTCAGGTTGCGGGAAACGCGAGAGCAGCATGTCGTCGAGGTAATTATCGATTTCACCAAAGAGGTTCTCCTCGCGACGTTGCACCACGGACAAGGGGAACATCAAGATAACGGAGAGAATCAGCGCCAGCAGAGTGGTGTCAAACGCCATTCCCAAACCCATGGTTACGTCGCCGATGGCGGCCTGAATTTCTTCCAGTCCGGCACCGCCCGCCAAGAAGTCGGAGAAACCGGAGACCGCTGAGCCCAGCCCCACCACTGTGCCGATGAAGCCGAGAATCGGAATGGCCCAAATGAGTACGCGGGCAATGGCGTAGGATGAATCGGAAGAGCTGGCATCCCGATCGGATTCAGCCGAGGCCCATGTGGCGATTCGTCCAACATCTTTCGTGCTCAGCCAGAGTGCCAGCATACGGTCAATCCGATTCATCAAGATGCTCCAGGAATAGGAGTCGGCGGCTCGGACTTGTCGGCGAATATCCGTGATTTCATCGTCATCACTCAAGTCGATATCTAGCGTGATTGGCGATTCAGAGATGACGGAAAGTTGTTTCTTAACGATTTTTGATTTGAGAATGACTAAGGCGAGTACCATGAAGGCCATGAAGAGCTCGAAATACTGCACGGGCCCGCGTTCATTGATGACGCCAAAGATGTAATCCATGCCTTGAATATTGCGTAATGGAAAGACAGCAAACGCAACAGCAACGGTTCCGACCAGACCGCTTAACAACTGAATAACGATGCTGGCATCTGTACCCGGACGTGCCCCCGACATCTCTTCTGACATTGCATCTGAAACAAGTACATCTTCTGCCATGCTATACCTCACTTAATTCGGGTAAGACCAAGTGTCTAACAAGCGATAACCCGGCTTGCCACCTGATCTGAATTATCAGTTTATCCCCTAGTCATCTTTGCCCAAGAGTGTCGTACGAGAGTCATGAGCAGTCAATCACATTTTTGCCAAGAATGGCGACTTCTACCCATGGAGTGTAACGTCTTGCTAGAAGCGAGGGGGGGGTGCTTATGTCACGGAGGGGAGCGGACCCGGGCTGTCGCCGGTCATTGAAATGCCCGCTCGACACGGCTTCCAATCGCGACTCCGGTCAGCGTGTGATTCATGTGTTGTCCCCCAAACTGCTCTCCATAGGTGCTGAATCCTGCGAAGGGATATTCGGCCAGCACTTGATTGATAGACGCGAACTGATCATGCTGTTCCGATTCAAGTCGGCGCAAGATGCAATCGCAGCCAAGAATAAGTTGAAGCTTACCGAGGTCGGAGCGCAGTTGTTCGAAACGCTTCTCTACATCTTGCGCCAGAGGACGGGACGCAGCAAGAGACAGTACGGCCCCATTATCGATCGCACAGTAAAAGGTCAAACTTTGGTCGGGGTTAGCCTTCTGGATTGAACGCACGTAGTGTTCTCCACCGATTCTGAGGATGACAGGGTGAGAGGCAAACACCGCTGGGCTTAGCTGATCGGAAGGCACTCCGACGGCGCGGGCATATTCCTCGGCTGCTGGGTGCCCGTTGATTTCGTAAACCACCCGCTGCCGCACATCTGATTCGGTGACGACCAATTTGCTGTCGGTGGGCTCGAAGTGTTGCATTTGAAAAGGTTTAAACATGAGCGGAGTGGATATGATGGTGACCACGGCTGCTTTGTCATAAAAGGAGCCATTGTGGAATACCTGTGTCTCTTTGAAGCTCATGCCGTCTCCAGCGGAACCGCCGATAAGGGGAATATCACCTAAAGCGTGATGAATGTGAGTGACCACGCGCTCTTCCAGCAAGGACATGCCATCAATGAGCAGCCAGGCAAATCTACCGCGTGTGCCGGTGGCTGTCATTGGAAAGAAGATGGAGGGATCTGGATTTTCCAGATAGCGGCGCAGGCTGGGGATGAGCACGGGGCGAATGGAGAAAGCAGGCGCATAAAAGCCAATCGCAACTAATCCATGTTCTATATATCCTGCCGGAGTGCAAATTTCACCTGCAGTTGTGCATCCAATCGTGGGACACGAAAAGTGTTTCGTGAAAGCTGCTGCAAGGCTCTCGCGAGAATAGTGAGGGGAGCAAAAAAAGAGAATGCCTGAGAGTGGCCCGCCTTGCAGGGCCGTGGCAATTTCTTGAACAGCCTGCGCCGCATCGGTCTGTTGGCTGTAAGCTCGACGGAGGTCAGGTCGAGGACCCGATGGTGTTGCTGTGTCTGCGTTCATGGCGACTGCTTTCCTCTTTTAAGAGTATAGCCATGATTTGCAGCAGGAAGCAAGTCAGCAGACAGTCGCGCAACGGGGCAACCAGGGTCATTCAGTTCTCCGTAAAAAAATGCTCATGAACGCCGAAGATCCAGCCCTCGTAGCCGGCTGCAAGGGGCGTCATTTGCGGAGGATTCCAAACAGATGCATGGGCCGCTAAATGACGTAGGGCAGCGGCGGAAAAGTAGGCGTCCATTTCGTCTTCTGTCGCCAATCGTGTCCGTGATCGCTTTTGCACATCATAGAATTTTAGAACCGTTGGCAGGAAGTTTGGCTGGCGCCATGAGCGGGGATCGGTTTTGGCTTGCAGGGCATAGAGGCGCGGAAACATTTCGACGATGACGATGTCAGTTTGGGTAGTGACCGCTTCAAAGGGCCAGATGGCGACGTTCAGCGAGATTGGGGTGCGGGTGACGTGGTGGAGTAGGCGCATTCCGGCTAACGACCCCAGCCCGACGGACCCTGCTCCGACACCGTTGAATACGCTCGATGGGCGGGTCCATTGACGACATACCTGTTCGGTAACGCGGCATCGTTGAATGTCGAAACGGGGACCGCGGTATCCCGGAGCATTAAAGTAGGGGGCAAACTTGGAAGGCGGTTGGCAGAATGGGCCCGCATAAAAGTCTGCTGATTGTTGGCACTGTTGGTCGACCTGTTGCCATAAGGATTCCGCGTTCGGAGGAGACGATTTAAGACCAGGAAAATACCTGTCGCAGTCCATATAGGGTAGGCCTAATCCCATGTCGAAGGCGGCCAGAACCGGACCCTGGATTTCAGCCATCTGAACAATGTGCTGCCATACGGTTGTTCGGGTCCACAGCGATTTGTTGGGGGGGCGGATCAGGCGCGGCGCTTGATGGCCTGGCTGACAGGTGGCAACTTGCAAACCGGGCAGTCGCGGACCTTTGGCTCCGGACCAATCGACTGCCACAAAGTGACCAAAGGCGGGAGGCTGATGATGTAGGGACGTATGCATTTTGATGAGAGTGTAAGAGTATGTGTATGAGTTTGTAAAATGGCTTATCCATACTCGTATACATACTCATGCACCCAAATCTCTTTCACGGAGATTTGTGCGCAGAAAGATCGCTGCCATGACTGAAGTGGACGTATCCTTGATCCTGCCAGTCCTGCGGCTGGCCATCGGGGGCGATGATGCGGAACCGTTGAACGTTATCGGTTACTTGGCCAATGGGGGTACAGGGTAGATCAAACTGTTCGGCCCAAGCCTTTTCGAATAATTCTGCCTGCTCGGCTCGCACAGTGAACAGCAATTCGAAGTCCTCGCCATCATTGAGCGCATGCTGCAGGGGAGGGAGGCCGTCCGGCATTTGACGGGCGGCGGCAGAGATGGGAATCCGACTTGCTTGCAAGTCCAAGCCCACCTGACTGGCCTGCATCAGCCGGCGCGCATCTGTGCTGATGCCGTCACTGATGTCCATCATGGCGGTGGCCCAGCCCTGCTCCCGCAGCCAGTGGCCCTCTTTGACCCGAGGTGAAAAGATGAGGTGATGCCCTAGCTGACTCCCCCCAAGTTCGCCGGTGACGTATAGGATGTCGCCTGGTGCTGCACCGCTGCGGAGGATTGCGGTCCCGTGTGGGACCTGTCCGATTGCAAAGACATGCAAAGCAAAGTCAAGGCCCCGGCCGATGTCACCTCCCATTATTGTCGAGTCATAAGCGGAGGCCATTTCATTGACCCCATCATAGACGCGTTCCAGTGTGGTCAATGGGAGATCGGCAGGACTTGTGATGTTGATGATGATCCATTGGGGGGTGCCACCCATTGCGGCAATATCGCTGATGGCCCGGCCGATGGCCTTGCGGCCAATGAAGCGGGGATCGGTTTCGGGCAGGAAGTGGATGCCTGCGATGACGGGGTCAGATGTCAGCAGCCAATCCGATGTCGATCCAGGAACAGGGATGACAGCGCAATCGTCACCCGGCCCAATCGCGCCCATGATATGTGAAGGGCTTTGCACGCGACGTAAAAGTGCGGTGAGGACTTGGTCCTCGCCAAGATCGGAAAGTAGGACGGGTGATGGAGACTGACTCATGTTTGATTCATGCCTCAACCTGCGGGTGTTTGCCAAGCAAAAGACGATTAGATGGGCAAAATGGACACAGTGGCGAGCGATACGGCATTAAAGACCATATGCATGCTGATCGGAACCAGCAACGATTTAGAGTAGACGTACGCAAGTGAGAGCCCGATCGAAAGAACAAAAAGTGGAACGAGCGAGGGTGCGTGCAAGTGGATTAGCGCGAACAGGGCGGAGCTCAGGGCGATGGCAGCTCCCATCCCCCAAATGCGGCCTAAAGCGGGCAGCACAATGCCACGAAAAAGAAGCTCTTCTGATACAGGAGCCAACACAACGGCAACGAAAATAAAGACGAGGCGTTGTGAGTTGTCGGTGAGCTCTGAAAATAGATGGATGGCATCCTGCAGGCGGGCTTCTTGACCCGCAGTCCTTAACCACAATTGATAGAGGATGGCGTAGGTAAACAAAAAAGGGATGATGGCGATGTAAGCAATCAATCCGCCACCGAATCCACCCAGCCATGTCCATCGGCGATGAGCAAAGCAGGTCACCCACGAAAATCTGCGTTGGGCCATAAGAGCAGCGACAAACAGAATGGCGGCTCCGTGCAATGACAAACTGTGAATCAGAATCAGTAGAATTGGATGCGCTTCGAGATCAATCCAGCCGATGCCGTCCAATCCACTGGCAAGGCTGGATCCAATCAGCAGAGATGCCGTTAGAAACAGAGTGATGTGCGCCGCATCCAGCCAGCTCCACGGGCGCCACAAAAGGCGGTTCTCAGCTCGTTTCCGTTCTGTTGGTCGGCGATGATAGGCTTGGAAAAGGAAAAAGTTGGCAACGACTCCAGCGACGAACAACAGCGCATAGGCAACACCAAGACTACGTTCTACCGCCGGGTTGGCCGAGCCTCTCCCGCCGATGTCGCCCAACCACTCAGACAGGCTTGCAAGTGTTGACCACTCCAGCATGTCCGTTACGCCGCAGGCTCCGCCCGCTCTCGAATAACGTAGGTGCGTTTGTTCTGTGATTCGTGATAGGTGCGAATCTGAATTTCCGCCAAGAGCCCCATGCTGATGAACTGAACTCCCAGTAGAATCAGGATCATAGGTGACATCACCCAAACGGGGCGCTTGATGAAATCGGCCGCGAACTGAGTGTCAAAGAGTTGAAATGAAAAATGGGCCCCCAGAACAAATAGGAATAAGAACATACCTGGCATCATGAAGATTAAACCGATTTTGCCGAACATTTGCATCGGGCCCAGGCTGTAGCGTAGCAAGAATTTGACGGTAATAAGGTCGAGAATAACGCGAAATGTGCGGGAAATGCCGTATTTCGATTGGCCATGCCGACGCGGGTGATGTCCCACGACGACTTCGTCGATGGTCCCTCCAACCCAGCTGGCGAGGGCAGGGACGAACCGATGCATCTCTCCATATAAATGCACATCTTGAATAATATCGCGACGATACGCTTTTAAGGTGCAGCCATAGTCATGCAGATAAACTCCTGTAATTCGACTGATCAACCAATTCGCAATAATTGACGGCAGGCGCCGATTGATAAATGGGTCTTGGCGATCTTTTCGCCAGCCGCTGACTACATCAAAGCCTTGATCAATCCGCTCCAGCAATTTGGGGATGTCTTCTGGATCATTTTGCAGATCGGCATCCATGGTCACAATCACATCGCCTCGGGCATCATGAAAGCCAGCGCTCATGGCAGCGGTTTGGCCGAAATTGCGACGGAATCGGATCGCTCGCATGTGGGGGTGGGTGTTTACACACTCCTGCAGCAAATTCCACGTTCGGTCTGAACTGCCGTCATCAATTAATAACACCTCATAAGAGCGTTTGAGCTTCGACAATGAGTCATGCAGGCGTTCGCACAGTTGTGCCACACACTCTTCCTCATTATATATTGGTATTACCACAGATAGGTCCACAATCCGTCCTTTCGATTGCTCAGCGTGAAATCCACAGTATGTTGCCTGCCGACGCAAAAAAAAGCAATGGGAATGAATTTTTTCTGATTAGGACTAGACAGATGGTCAAAATTGACGTAAAAAGCGCCTTTCCAATCGGAAATCGGTTTTCCAAACTGGCACATGGACGGATTATTATGCCTAAACAAAAAACACGTAAATCAGTAGCCAAACGCTTCAAAAAGACAGCGACTGGCAAAATCAAACGCGAATCAGCAGGCCGCGGGCACTTGTTCACAAACAAGTCGTCCAAGCAAAAGCGTCGCCTTCGGGCCGGGGCTTTGGTCGCCGATGCAGATGTGAAGCGGTTGATCCAATATTTGCCCAAATAATTTGAGCAGGAGAATGTTCCAATGACACGAGCAACCAACGCACCCGCATCGCGTAAGCGCCGGAAACGTCGTCTCGAGCGTGCCAAAGGCTTTTACGGAAGCCGTAGCAAGCTCTTTCGGATGGCGACCGAATCGGTCGATCGCGCCATGGTCATGGCCACCGAGCACCGGCGCAAAAAGAAGGTCGAATACCGCTCTTTATGGATCGTCCGTTTGGCGGCAGCCTGCAAACAGCATGATGTCAGCTACAGCCGTTTCATCAGCGGAATTAAAAAGGCGGGCATTGGGTTGAACCGCAAAATGCTATCCGAGATCGCGATTCATGATCCAGACGGTTTCGCTCAACTGGTCTCGCAGGCGAAGTCAGCGGCCTAACAGACGAGGGCAGCGTGTCATTGTCCCTTGTAGTTTTGGCTGCTGGAATGGGCAGTCGGTATGGGGGATTAAAGCAAATTGATCCGGTTGGCCCGAGTGGCGAAACGATCTTGGATTATTCCATTTACGATGCCATCCAGGCTGGATTCGATCGCGTCGTCTTTATTGTCCGCAAGGATATCGAAACCGCTTTTCGGGATTCCGTGGGTAGCCGTTTTGAATCTCGCATCGCCGTTGACTACGCTTTTCAGGACCTAACAGATGTTCCCTCCGGTTTCAGTGTGCCCGCAGATCGACAAAAACCGTGGGGCACCGCGCACGCGGTCTTAACGGTCGCGGATGCCGTCCATGAACCATTCGCTGTCATCAATGCCGACGATTTCTATGGTGCTGCATCCTATCGCAGTATGGCCCAGTTTTTGAAAGCTGCCCCGCCATCGTCTCATCCATTGGAATTTGCCATGGTGGGATTCCTGTTGCGAAACACTATGTCCGAGCATGGCGCAGTCGCCCGCGGGTTGTGTGAGGTGGATCATGAGATGTATCTGCGCACGGTTGCGGAGCATAGCCAAATTCGATTGCAGGAAGGTGCCATTGTGTCCGAGTTGGATGCCGGCGAGCTCTTGCCCTTGACGGGGAATGAGTGGGTATCGATGAACTTATGGGGATTCACCCCTGCGGTCTTCCCGCATTTGGCTGAGTGTTTCGCCGACTTCCTGCAGCGCCAAGGACAGGAATTGAAGTCGGAATTCTATATCCCGTCCGCGATGGACAAAATGATGGCTGCTCAAGTCGCGCGGGTACGCGTGTTGCCGAGCGAAGATCGATGGTTCGGTGTCACCTATCGAGATGATAAGCCGATTGTCGAAGCTGCCATCGCCCAATTAGTGGCGGACGGTGTCTACCCGTCGCATCTCTGATCAAAAACGAATCCCTGCTCAGGGCAGACGCGCACAATTGCTATCTTTGTCTGCTGCTGGCCCTTTCGCTGGCGAGCCAATTTTCTGAAGTATTCGGCGGACAAGGGGGAAAAAGGCTTTCAGCCTGTTTCTGCGGGTTGGACATTTTGCAAGGACAGGAATGTCCTTGCTCCGGCGGATGGGAACATGGGCATTCCTGCCCATGTAAATTGTTTTTATCAAAGGGAACAGGCAAGGATGCCTGTTCCACCCTGACGGAGCCATAAAGGGACAAATATCCGGGAATGTAGATGCGATTGTCCTGAATTCCTGCTTGATCCGTGCGGAGCAACTCCGTACTCTTCGCGCACTTCCGAAAACCCAAGGAGAAAGAAATGTCTACAGAACTAGCTTTTGCATTAATTACACCCTATTCGCTTACCAAGTCCCGTACCGGCGCTATCATCAGCCGCATTATGGTCCGCTCTCAGCTGGAATTGGTGGGTACTCGAATGATCGCTCCCAACGCTGATCTCGTAAAGAATTACGCCGATATGCTGCGTCGTCATGGCAATACTCAGGGCTCTGGGATCGACGAGGGAGCTCTGCTGTCTGACTATGTCGAGAAGACCTTCATGCCCGATCCCTCGACGGGCAAACGCCGGCGCGTGCTGCTGTTGGTGTTCCGTGGCGAAAACGCCCTGGCCCGTTTGAATCAAGCGATTGGGCCTTTTGGGGTAGACGCTGCATCCGCACAATCGGTTCGCGACACTTACGGAGAATTGGTCAAAGATGCAGACGGCAACGTCGTTTTCCTGGAGCCCGCAGCAATTTCCAGTCCCACCGCTGAAAAAACCGCTGAGGCCCTGCGCTTGTGGGTGGACGGGAGCGAGCAGGACGGTGGATTGATTGACAATGTGGTCGACGTTGCGGAAGGCGACGATTGTGAGCGAACCCTGGTGATTTTGAAGCCGGATAACTTCCGTTTCGCCAGCATCCGCCCCGGCACAATTATTGACATCTTTTCGGGGTCCGGACTGCGTATCGTTGCGGCTCAGATGAATCGGATGAGCATTGCCGAGGCGCTGGAATTCTATGGCCCGGTCCGCGAAGCCCTGCGTGAGCGCTACAAGGGCAAAGGCGGCGAATCATCTCGTAACGTCCTGGAGCAGAATCTGAGCTTGAAGCTGACGGATGAGATCCAGGCGCAATTGGGCGAATTGATTGGCCCCGTGATTGCCGAACAACAGTTCTGCGAACTGGTCCAATTTATGACGGGGATCTGGTTACCCGACTGCCCGGAAGATCAATACAATGAACCCGGTGGCGCACAGGTCTTAGCGCTTGTCTACAGTGGCAAAAAAGCCGTACAGAAGATTCGCGATATCTTGGGTCCGACTGATCCCAGCAAGGCGGGACCGGGTTCCGTGCGACGTGAGTATGGCCAAGACATCATGGTCAACGCTGCCCACGCCTCCGATTCACCAGAGAACGCACAACGCGAAATGAAGATCATCAAAGTCCACCGCGACGGCCTGCAAAAACTGTTGACGGGGCACGGAATCTAAAACGACGGCCACAAACCTCATCTATGGGGGAGTTATGTTCGCTGACTTATCAATGGCACCGCCCGATGCGATCCTCGGGCTGACAGAAGCTTACAAGCAGGATCCCCGCGCCTCGAAAATCAATCTGGGCGTGGGTGTCTATCAAGATGATCAAGGTGTAACGCCGGTTTTGGGCTCCGTAAAGACGGCCGAAGAGCGCCTCCTCGCCAGCGAAAAAACGAAATCCTATTTATCCATCGGTGGTTCGCCCGAATACAAGACGCATGTGCAACAGCTCTTGTTTGGCGCGGATCATGCCGTGATTGCCGAGTCTCGGGCACGCACTGCGCACACACCGGGAGGCACTGGTGGATTGCGAGTGGGGGCGGAATTTCTTAAACAGCACGCCGGCAGCGCCACTGTGTGGACAAGCACTCCGACGTGGGCGAACCATCCCGGCATCTTCTCTGCTGCTGGATTGGCCGTGAAAAGCTATCCCTACTACGATGCCGCGACTCAGAGTCTGGATTTCGACGCTATGATCGCGGCACTGCGCACCGTTCCCGCTGGGGATATTGTCCTCCTGCACGTATGTTGCCATAACCCAACCGGTGTGGATTTAACAATGGATCAGTGGAGTGAAGTCGGTCGCGTTGCCGTCGAACGCGGTTGGATCCCCTTCTTAGACTTTGCCTATCAAGGGCTGGGTGATGATTTGGAGCAAGACCGACAGGGGTTGCTGCGACTAGTAGATGAGGTGCCGGAATGCTTTGTAGCCAGCTCCTTCAGTAAGAACTTTGGCTTGTATCGCGAACGTACCGGTGCCTTGACGCTCGTTGCCGAGACGGACTCGGCGGCAGCGGCTGCGTTTAGTCATGTGGAAAAAACGATCCGGGTGATTTATTCCAATCCGCCGGCTCATGGTGGCTTGGTGGTGTCGACCATTTTGGATGATGCCGCTTTGCGTCAACAATGGGAGCAGGAAGTCGCGGATATTCGCACGCGTATTAAGTCGGTGCGCGGACTGTTCGTACAGGGCTTGGCCCAACGGGGTGTGGATCGGGACTTTAGCTTTATCGAGCGGCAAAAGGGGATGTTCTCTTTTAGTGGTCTCAGCGATGACCAAGTCAGTTTTCTGCGCGAAGAAAAAGGGATCTACATCGTGAAAGGCGGCCGCATCAATGTGGCAGGGATTACGTCGAAGAATATCGACGTTCTATGCGATGCGATCGCAGACGTGCTAAAAAAATAGACGAATCGATTTATGCCTTGCACCTGTACAGTTGACCTTGGAGAGCGTTCGTATCCGATCCAAATCGGTGCGGGCATCCTTGAGACTGTGGGCAGGGAGTGTGAGTCCGCCGGCGTGCAGGGGCGGGCATTGGTTGTGGCCGATTCCGCAGTTGCTAATTTATATGCGGGCCGTGTGCAAGAGTTGCTGGTCTCCTGTGGATTAACCGTGGCCACTGTGATTATCCCGGCTGGCGAAGCATCGAAAAACCATACGCAATTGATCAAGATTTATGATGCCGCCTTGGCTGCGGGATTGGAACGGTCCTCGTCAATCATTGCCTTAGGTGGCGGAGTCATCGGAGATCTTGCGGGCTACGCAGCCGCTACCTATCTGCGCGGCGTTCGCTTTGTCCAACTTCCGACGACTCTGTTGGCGATGGTCGACAGCGCTGTCGGCGGTAAGACGGGGGTCAATTTACCGCAAGGCAAAAATCTGATAGGCGCTTTCCATCAGCCGTCTTTGGTCGTGGCCGATATCGATTGTTTGGCGACATTGCCGCAACGAGAATTTGCTGCTGGATTGGCAGAAGTGATTAAATACGGTGTCATTGCGGATCCAAAAATCATCACGCTGCTTGAGCAGTACGATCTTGCTGCATTGCGCAGCCATTCCGAAGTCATGGAGCAACTGATTCTTCGCAGTTGCGAAATGAAAGCCGATGTCGTTCGCCGCGATGAACGTGAAGGCGGGCTGCGCGCCATCTTGAACTTTGGCCATACGCTGGGGCATGCCATCGAACAAGTCAGTGGCTACGGCGAATTCCTTCATGGCGAAGCCATTTCTATTGGCATGGTATATGCAGCCCGGTTGTCAGAGCGGCTGCGCAGCTTTTCGTCGGCCAGTACGGACCGGCTGCTTCGGGTGTTAGAGCAGGTGGGCTTGCCAACCACGTATCCAGCGTTGTCATGGGACGAGTTAATGGCGGCGATGCAGCGCGACAAGAAGAAGCAAGCAGGTGAAGTCGGCTTTGTCTTAGCGGATGCGCTGGGCAGTGTCCAATTCGGCTGTGTGGTGCCCAGCGAAATCCTGCGTGAAGTCTGGGAAAGCGGTTCTGTATGACCGAGCGCGAGGCGTACATCCTCTTCAACATGATGGAAGGGATTGGGCCGGTACGCGTTCGTTCCCTCGTTCAGCAACTCGGTTCCGCTGCAGCGATTGTGGAAGCATCCGCCGAGGAATTGCAGCGAGGCAAGGCAATTGGAACGGAGCTTTCGCAGTCCATCCTGAAACAGCGAGAGGAATTGGATCCCGTCGAGGAAGAGCGAGCGGCGGCCCGGATCGGTGCTCGACTGGTGACCTTTGTTGACGATGAATATCCGGCACCGCTAAAAAAGATTTATGACCCGCCATTGGCTCTCTATGTGCAAGGCACCTTAGTCAAGGCCGATGACGTGGCTATCGCTTTGATCGGATCGCGGCGGACAACTCATTACGGTCGGCAGGTAGCGGATCGGTTGGCGTATCAACTGGGTAAAATTGGATATGTTGTGGTCAGCGGTTTGGCGCGCGGGATCGATACGGCTGCCCATGAAGGAGCCTTGAAGGCCGGGGGCAGAACCTTGGCTGTGCTGGGAGGAGCACTTGACAAGTTGTATCCGACAGAGAATGCTGCACTGGCTGAAGCCGTTGCCGGGCAAGGCGCAGTGTTGAGCGAATTCCCGCTGGGAAGAGAGCCGGATCGGACAACATTCCCGATGCGGAATCGGATCGTCAGCGGCCTTTCTTTAGGTGTTGTTGTGGTCGAGGCTGGCTTTAAGAGTGGGGCCCTGCACACAGCCGACGATGCCTTGGAGCAAGGGCGGGCCGTGTTCGCGGTGCCGGGGCGCATTGACTCCTCTTCATCCAGGGGCGCTCACCAGCTATTGAAAAATGGCGCGCGACTCGTCGAGGATGTCGACGATATCTTGAAAGAATTTGAATTCGTTGTGCCGCCTGAAAAGCAGCAGGCCGAACTGCATTTGGAGCCCCGCCCCGAAGTGCAGTTAGACGATGACGAACAGAAAATCGTCAAGGCGCTGTGGGAAGGCGAAAAGAATGTAGATGAACTAGCCAAGGATGCGGGCTTGCCAAGTTACCGCTTGAGTGGCTTGTTAATTGGGCTGGAAATGAAGCGGGTGATCCGTATGCTGCCAGGCCGAATTGTGGAATTGATTGCCGGTACAAAGGGAATGTAGAGGATGAGTAAGAATTTAGTCATAGTGGAGTCGCCAGCCAAGGCCAAGTCGATCAATAAGATTCTGGGCAAGGATTTTGTTGTCAAAGCCTCACTTGGACACATTCGTGATTTGCCGCAGAAGAAACTGGCGGTCGATGTCGATCACGATTTCCAGCCCGAGTACGAGCTGATTGCCAGCCGCAAGAAGACCATCAAGGAATTGCAAGATGCGGCGAAAGGTGCGGAGCGGATCTATTTGGCGCCTGACCCGGACCGCGAAGGAGAGGCGATTGCCTGGCACTTGATGCACGCTCTATCCGGAAAGAAAATGGATCCGGAACGATTTTATCGTGTCACATACAACGAAATTACCGCCCCGGCCATTCGCCGCGCCTTTGACAATCCCACTCGTCTCAATCAACACCGTGTCGATGCGCAGCAAGCACGGCGTGTGCTGGATCGGATTGTTGGCTACAAGGTCAGTCCGCTGCTCTGGCGACGCATCAAAGGCGGTTCCAGCGCCGGTCGGGTGCAGTCAGTGGCCTTGCGATTGATCTGCGAGCGCGAAGCGGAAATCCGCAAGTTTGTGCCGGAGGAATATTGGGTCTTTGCCGCGCGCGTGAATAAAAACGAGCCGCCCGTGGATCCTTTTGTGATCAAGCTAGCCAAGATTGATGGTCAAGATCCAGCGATCGGCAACGAAGCCGCGGCTCAAGAGATCCGCGCCGATTTGGATACCCGCCAGCTTCAGGTCTCTGATATCAATGAACGCGAAGTTAATCGCAAGACGCGACCGCCGTTCATCACCAGTACCTTGCAGCAAAGCGCCTCCAGCGCTCTCAGCTTTACGCCCTCCCGCACGATGAGTGTGGCTCAAAAATTGTATGAAGGCGTTGATTTTGGTGAGGGAGCCGTCGGCTTGATCACCTATATGAGAACCGATGCACCTACGGTATCCAAAGAGGCGCAAGCTGCCTGTCGTGAGTTTGTGCACTCTCAATACGGGCCGGAATACGTGCCGGAAAAACCAAATTATTTCAAAGGGCGCAGCAGTGCTCAGGAAGCGCACGAAGCCATCCGGCCAACCGATGTGCGGCGGCTTCCCAAAGATGTTGCGCATGTCTTGAAGCCGGAAGAATTGAAGCTGTACACGTTGATTTGGCAACGCTTTGTCGCCAGTCAAATGGCGCCGGCCAAAATTGCGCAGCGCACCGTAGAATTTGAAGCTGCGGTCGGCGATACGCCGTCCCTATCCGAGCGCAACTATCTTTTCCGCGTGACCACCTCTGAAATTATTTTCCCCGGTTTTATGAAGGCCACCGGCGAAGATAAAAAGAAGGCGGCGTTGCGCGATAAGAAGAAGGACAGCGACGCAGATGAAGGAGACGATGTGCAAGCGGTTCCTCCGTTGCAAATCGGAGAGGCCGTGAACTGTCAAGAGTGGTTGAGTGAACAGAAATTTACCAAGCCACCCGCACGCTATTCCGAGGCATCATTGGTCCGGACGTTGGAAGAGAATGGTGTCGGCCGTCCCAGTACGTACGCACAGATTATTCAGACGTTATATGCGCGTAAGTATGTGGAGAAAGAAAAAGGGTCGTTGCGCCCGACCGATCCCGGAGAAAAGGTATACGAATTTCTGGTCGGCCACTTGAATGCCTTGTTTGATGTCCAGTTCACCGCCCGCATGGAGGAGGAGCTGGACCAGATCGAAGAAGGAAAACTCGAGTGGACTCGAATGATGAAGAGTTTTTACGACACCTTCCTGGACTGGCTGAAGAACGCCAAAGGTCCAGAAGCCAATCAGGAGGCCGCACTCGGTCTGCTGGACGTCCTCGCCGAGGTGAAGGAATGGGCAGAGCCCGTGACTCGTGGCAAGCGCACGTACAGTGACGAACAATTTGTTCAGTCGATGCGGGAACAGTTGGCCAAGGGCGAAAAGAAGATCACGATGCGCCAATGTGAAGCAGGCATCAAGCTGGTCTGGAAATACAAAGACCAAATCCAAGAGGCTGAATCTCGGGTCAAGACGCTGGGCTTCGAGGAATTGTGGAGCAAAGTGAGTGCCCCGACCGCTGCCCCACGGCAATCGACTCTAGACAAATTGGATCGGCTGAAGCCCGTCCAGTTCGATGAGCCGCGCACTGTGGGCAAGCGAACGTATGATGATCGCGAATTTTGTGAATCGCTGCGATCTCAGGTTGAAGGCGGCAAGCGCTTGAGTCCCAATCAGGTCACCTATTTGGATCGCTTGGTGCAAAAATATGCCGAACAGATTCCTGATTTTGAGCAAGCCCGTCAGGAGTGGGGGCTCGGCGTGGTAGAGACTGTGGATGCCGGGGAGATTCAGCCGTTTCTGAATGAGCTGGCGCAAGTGACAGAGTGGAAGGCCCCGGTCAAACGCGGCAAGCGGGAATGGTCGGATCAATCTTTCTATGAATCGCTGAAAAAGCAGTTTGAGGCCAAGGGCACCTTGAGCCCGAAACAGGTGGCTGCTCTGAAGAAAATGGCGACACGGTATCGAAGTGCCAGCGCTGAGTCATCGGGCAAGGCTGAAGATTCATGAACTCAGGCATGGCCGTGACAGCGGATGATCCGGCTGTGCGCGGCTTTTTGGACTATTTGGATGGTGAACGGAATGCGTCCACTCATACCTCGTATCATTATTTGATTGATATTGCTCAGTTCGCGCAATGCGCGTGGGGGGCAGAATCCGAGCCTCCGTATTCATGGGATGAGGCCGACCGGTACACCGCCCGTCGATTTCTAGTTGAATTGCAAAAATCCGGGTTGGCCGCCTCCAGCAGCGGTCGCAAACTGTCCAGCTTACGGTCGTTCTACAAGTATCTGCTGCGCAGTGGGCATGTCCGACTGAATCCCTTTGCAGGCCTGCTATTACCGAAGAAGGGCAAGCGTTTGCCAAAAGTGCTCTCTCGCGACGAGGTGGAGCGATTGCTCGTAGCGCCTGCGGAAATGGCCAAGACCGAGACGCTGCCGGATGCTCCGACGGCCCGACTATTCAGTGAGTATGCTCACGTCCGCGATGCCGCCATCCTCGAAGTGCTCTACAGCTCGGGCATGCGAGTTAGCGAGTGTACGCAATTACGCGACCGCGATGTCGACCCCTATTCGGGGACTGCAAAAGTCGCGGGTAAAGGCAAAAAAGAACGCTTGTGCTTGCTCGGTGGCCCGGCCCAGCGCGCCCTTGAAAAATCACTGGAACTGCGAGACCGATATCGCATCGCCCTCGGCAAATCGGGACCTGCGCCTTCCTTGTTTGTGAATCGTTTCGGTGGGCCGCTGACCTCCCGGTCGGTTGAGCGACTGTTGAAAAAATATCTCGCCCACGCCGAGTTGCAACATTCCTATTCCCCCCATACCTTGCGCCACAGCTTTGCCACACATATGCTGGATGCCGGCGCAGATTTGCGCAGCGTCCAAGAGCTGCTGGGACACGCCTCGCTATCCACCACGCAAATTTATACGCACGTCACCATCGAACGTCTCAAGGAAGTTTATGATCAGGCACATCCGCGCGCCTAGGTACAGCCTTATGAAAAAAACTGTGATTCCAGAGCCGTCAGCGACGCAGCCCCCACCGATCGTTTGGACGATCGCGGGTACCGATCCGGGCAGCGGTGCGGGTGTTCCTGCTGACTTGAAGACGTATGCCGGGCTGGGCGTATACGGTTGTAGTGTCATCACCGCGATCGTGGCCCAGAACACACATGGAGTGCGGTCGGTGCATTGTCTTGAACCGGAAATCGTTCGAGAGCAGTTAAAGGCGCTAGCAGAAGATCTCCCGCCAGTTGCCATCAAAATCGGCATGCTGGGGACGGCTGCGATTGTCTCGGCAGTCGCTCAAGAATTGCAACAGTGGCAAGTGCCGATCATTTGCGATCCGGTTATCAAATCATCTTCTGGGGCCTGGTTGCTGGATCCAGCGGCCATCGAAGTCTTCCTCGGAGAATTAGCGCCACTGTGCGCACTGATCACACCCAACTGGCCCGAAGTCGAACAGATTTGCGAGATGCAGATTAACCAGACGACGGACGTTGAGATCGCCGCCGCTCGCTGGCACGAGCGAGTGGGTGGGGCCGTGTTGATCAAAGGCGGACATGGCACAGGCGATTGGTTGAGTGATTATGTGGCCCTTCAAGAAGCCAATGTGGAGGGCGGAGCTCTGCGACGCCAATTCCAACGGTTTTGGCTGAAATCAAAACGTGTCGATACCCGACACACTCACGGCACCGGTTGCACGCTCTCGGCGGCGATCGCCGCTGTGCTGGCACGCGGATTAAGCCTCGCGGATGCGTTGATCGTCGCCCGCGCGTATGTCAACCAAGGCCTGCGCACCCCGCCCGGCGTTGGGGGTGGCAATGGGCCGTTGGGACATGGGACTTGGCCGACATTATCGGAAGACTATCCGCACCGTGATTCCTGAAGCATTTTCACGAAAGGAGTGCCCGTGGGGCCAGCTTCAATCACCAAGTCATGTCGTACACGACGAATTTAAGGAATCTTTGATATTGCTGGTTGAAACTAAATCCTTTGTCCCGCTGCGGCT
>SLBD01000088.1 GCA_007126515.1 Kiritimatiellia bacterium | reverse complement strand
GCTGATGGCAGCGAACGCTGGATTTGGGAGCAGGGACAAGGCGTTTATTCCCAAGAAGGCTCTTTGCAATTCATTGAAGGTCTTGTGGTCGATATCACCACTCGTAAACAGGCAGAGCTGGAGCGAGATCGGCTTCTAGAGGAAGCGGACAATACACGCCGGGCTCTGCTAAGCGTGCTGGAAGATGAACGACGCGGCCAGGCCGAACGGACACGTCTCGTATCTGCAATCGAACAGACCGGCGAATCGATCCTGATCACAGATACCGAAGGGGTGATACGCTATGTAAACCCAGCCTTCACAAAGTTTAGTGGTTACATGCCGGACGAAGTACTTGGCAAACATACGCGTATTTTGAAGAGCGGCACAGAGCCGGAAGAAATCTACCGACAGCTATGGGAAACGGTATCAAGTGGAAAGGTGTGGACGGGACGGCTTGTTAATCGCCGCAAGGATGGAACGCTACACACCGAATACATCAGCATGTCTCCTGTCACCAACCCCCAGAATGAAATTACCAGCTATGTATCCGTAAAGCGGGATATCACGAAGGAAATTGAACTCGAGCAACAGCTTCTGCAAGCACAGAAGATGGAATTAGTTGGACAAATGGCGGGAGGTATCGCCCATGACTTTAACAACATTCTGCAAGTGATAACTGGTTTCATCGACCTGGCGATTGAGGATTCCGATGACCCCGTACTTTTGCAAGAGTATTTGGGTGAAGTTCGGAAGGCAAGCAAGTCAGCCGCAGCATTGACGCGAAGATTACTGACGTTCAGTCGGCGGCAAATTATGTCCAAGCAAGCGCTCGATCTCACCGAGTTTGTGAATAATATGGCCGAAATGATTCGTCGCGCCCTTGGCGAAGACATCGTCTTTGAATGGAACCCCAAGAAGGTGTCGGTCGGAAAGATCCAAGGAGACCCGAGCCAATTGGAGCACGCCTTTTTCAATCTCATCCTAAATGCCAAACATGCCATGCCAAATGGAGGACGCCTGACGATTTCCTTGAAACAGGAGGAATTCACTAATGATGAGATAACATCGCAACCTGATGCGCAGGCTGGGAAATATGTTTGTGTGGCGGTCTCGGATACGGGAACAGGGATTCCTCCTGAGATCCGTTCAAAAATCTTTGAGCCCTTCTTTACAACCAAGACGGGTGGCCAAGGAACGGGTCTCGGCCTCGCCTCGGTTTACGGGATTGTCAAACAGCACGAGGGCTGGCTATCCGTGTACAGCGAGGAGAATGTTGGGTCGGAATTTCGCGTATATTTGCCCCTCGCATTCACAGAAGAGATCACCTGCTCGCCGTTACCCGTCAAAACAAAGGATGAGGAATTGAAAGGCAACGGGGAAGGAATTTTAGTTGTCGAAGATGAAGAGGGTATCCGCTTGCTGATGCAGAAGATACTGAGAGCGGCTGGCTACAATGTAACCTGCGCCTCCAGCGCCGAAGAAGGAGAGGCTGTCTATGAAAAGAATCCGACCGACTTTCATCTAGTCGTAAGTGATGTGGTTCTGCCAAATCGCAGTGGATTTGACATGGCAACATCGCTGAAGGAAAAGAATCCAGATCTCAAGGTGTTGATGATCAGTGGTTACACAGACGAACGAACGCGTTGGCCTCTCATCCGCCAGAAAGGGTGGCGCTATTTGCAGAAACCGGTCAACCGCAAGCTGCTTCTTAAGGTCCTCCACGAAACGCTCAATGCATCTCCAGAAGCTGAGCCGGATGCAGGTTGAACTTGTAAATTAGGCTTTCCAGAAGACGGCCAGCCAGAGGGTGTCCTGATCTGGATCTGTCCATGCCACCCGATGTTTGGTTCCTGCGGGAATTAGTACATGATCGCCTTTTCCCATTCGCCGCTGTTCTCCCCCCTCGTACTCCAAAATAGCGGATCCAGATAATACGGAAACCCATTCGTGCTCACGTTGCTCAAACCAACCGTCCTGAGGTTCGGCATGCCCACGGGAAACAATCCGCTCAATCCGAATTTCATCTTGCTCAACCAGCACTGTTGTCAGCTCCGCTGGCAGCTCAGCCGGAATGTCCGCGAACAGATTCTTCATCTCGGTTGTATCATCCGACATCAACCACGCTCGGGTCATACTCATCCGGCGGCTCATAGCCGAGCAATTTCAGCACGGTAGCTGCCAAGCTCGTAATCCCCAGGCCTTGCTGCTCACCCAACCGGATATTCGCCACACCTGCTGGATCGTATACATAGAAAGGCACCGGATTCAGTGTATGCGCCGTCTTGGACTTCATCTTCCCGGTTTTGGCATCGATGGCAGGTTTGCCGTTTTTGTCGAGCGCATACATCTCATCTGCGTTGCCATGATCGGCCGCAACAATCAAGATTCCCTCGGCCGCTTCCACGGCTTTCATCAAGCGTCCGACACCTAAATCAACGGCCTCAACAGAGATTTCAACGGCCAACAAATCTCCGGTATGTCCGACCATATCGCCGTTGGGATAATTGAGTCGGATGAATTGATATTTTCCTGATTCGATGGCTTCGATGGTTTTGTCGGTAATCTCTGCGGCCTTCATCCAGGGGCGCTCATCAAAGGAGACTCGGTCTGAAGGAACCTCGACATAGGTCTCCAACTGCTCGTCGAATTTACCGCTGCGATTGCCATTGAAGAAATAGGTGACATGTCCATATTTTTGCGTCTCGCTGATGGCAAATTGGGACAACCCGTTCTTCGCCAAGTACTCGCCCATTGTCCGGTCAATAACTGGCGGGGAAACCAGGAAATTACGCGGGATCTTTAAGTCGCCATCATACTGCATCATGCCAGCGAAATAGACATCGGGCTTGGGACCACGATCGAACTCAGTCATCTCTTCATCGTCAAACGCCCGACTCAATTCAATGGCGCGATCGCCGCGGAAATTGAACAGAATCACGCAATCTCCATCCTCGACTTTCCCGATCGGCGCTCCTTCTTCTTCAATCACAAAGGGCGGCAAATCCTGATCAATCACACCGGGCTTTTCTTGGCGCGCGGTTTCGATGGCCTCTGTCGCGCTAGTAAATCCGCGTCCTTGCCCCAACACATGTGTTTCCCAGCCTTTCTGAATCATCGGCCAATCGGCATTGTACCGGTCCATGGTGATCTTCATCCGGCCACCACCCGATCCGATGCGCGCATCGATGCCTTGATCACGCAATTCGCCCAGCGTCGACTCAATGGTATCGACATACTCCAGCGCCGAGGTTGGCGGCACATCTCGACCGTCCAACAGGATGTGCAAGCGAATACGCTTCACGTCTTGCGTTGCCGCTTCCTTTAGCATCGCTTGGATATGGTCCATGTGACTATGCACATTGCCGTCAGAGAGCAAACCAATAAAGTGGAGCGTGCTCTGTCGATCTCGGCATTGATTCATCATTGCCTGCCAAACGTCACCTTCGAATAAACTTCTTGAGGCAATGGCCTCGTTGACCAGTCGCGCCCCTTGCGCAAACACTCGCCCGGCCCCAATGGCGTTATGTCCGACTTCGCTATTGCCCATGTCTGAGTCATCGGGCATTCCCACTGCGGTGCCGTGGGCTTTCAATTGGCTTTTGACCACATTATCTGCCAACCAGTCCAGGTGAGGCTTCGATGCCTTTGTCACCATATCGCCTTCATCGCCATGCCCAAGCCCAACCCCGTCCATAATCACGAGGACAACCGGCCCTTTCGGCCCTTGATAATTCGAGAGTTTGTTTAATTTCAACATATCAAATCCTTTCCATACGATGTCCAAGCGAGCAGATGCACCTAAATTTCCTGAGTACGGTAGGGATTTTCATCGTCAGCGCAAGACAATTGCAGTCGGCCTGAAAATATCGACAAATGATGCACGCTCGTCCACATTATGGAGACCGGCGTGAACAACGACAGAATGAGGGGAGGAGTGGCCAGATGGCAGCATCCCAGAAGAAGAATCGCCAGTTCATTTTGGCATTGGATCAAGGAACAACGAGTTCCCGAGCCATCTTGTTTAATCGACAAGGCAAAATTTGCGGCAAAGCTCAAAAAGAGTTTCGCCAGCATTATCCTAAACCGGGCTGGGTCGAACATGATCCCGAAGAAATCTGGACCTCCCAACATGCAGTCGCAGTAGAGGCTGTGACTGAGGCGGGGTTGGCCCCACAGCAAATCGGCGCCATCGGCATCACGAACCAACGAGAAACCGTTGTGGTTTGGAATCGCAAAACCGGCCAGCCCATCTATCCGGCCATCGTCTGGCAGGATCGCCGGACAGCCGCGTATTGCGATCAACTCAAATCGAAGACACGTTCCATCCGTGCCCGCACAGGCCTGTTGCCGGATCCCTACTTCTCCGCTACCAAGATTTGTTGGATTCTGGATCATGTCCGCGGAGCTCGGCGATTGGCGGAGTCGGGACAATTGGCCTGCGGAACGATTGACAGCTGGCTGATTTGGAAGCTAACAGGCGGGCGGGTCCACGCCACGGATGCCAGCAACGCCTCTCGCACGATGCTGTATAACTTGTCCAAGGGGACTTGGGACCCACTTCTTCTCGACTTGCTAAATATCCCAAAGTCCATGTTGCCAGAGATCAAACCCTCCAGTGGGATTTTCGGGGAAGCAGGTACGGGCAGTTTTTGGAAAGGAGTTCCCATTGCCGGTGTTGCTGGCGACCAGCAGGCGGCCTTGTTTGGACAGGCCTGCCTGCATCCTGGCATGGTGAAGAACACCTATGGGACGGGCTGTTTCGTGATCATGCAAACAGGTGAACAAGCCGTGCGCTCCAAAAACCAATTACTGACGACGGTGGCTTGGCACATTGACGGCAAGACTGAGTATGCTCTCGAAGGTAGTATTTTCATCGCTGGCGCTGTGGTCCAGTGGTTGCGAGATGGGATGGGAATCATTGAATCTTCGGAACAGATCGAGAAGCTGGCACGCCAAGTTGACTCGTGCGATGGGGTCTACTTTGTTCCCGCATTTGCGGGCTTGGGAGCGCCCCATTGGGATGCGTATGCCCGAGGCACATTGATTGGGCTGACACGGGGCAGCACCAAAGCGCATATTGCGCGGGCTGCACTGGAAGCTATTGCCTATCAGTCCCTGGATGTCGTCAAAGCCATGGAGGCCGATGCTGGATTTCCGATCAAGGAAATGCGTGTCGACGGCGGAGCCGCAGTGAACGATCTGCTGATGCAATTCCAAGCGGATCTATTACGTCGCCCTGTCATCCGTCCGGCTGTGACCGAAACCACGGCTCAAGGGGCTGCGTTTTTGGCAGGACTGGCAATTGGTTATTGGCAGGATCGCAAGGAAATTGAAGGACTTTGGAGAGAAGACAAAATCTTTCAAGCGCAACAAAGCGCAAAACAAGTCCGCAGCCAGATTGCCAATTGGCACGAAGCCCTGGCTCGATCCCGCAACTGGGCGTGACGCTCGGTGCCGATGTTTGGGGTCTTGCAGACGAAGCTTTCGTCCGGCGGGAAGGTCTCTCTACGCTCAACCGTTCCCGCCCTACAATCATTTATTTGAGAGGCTGGAATTGATCGACGCGAATGGTCGCGAGCTTTGCTCCACTTCAAGATGAGGTTGCTCACGCGAAGCACGAGGGAATCTGGTCTTTGCAGGGTTATTCCACATTCAGGCCAACGTCCCTGAGCATTGCATTGGCTTGTCGCATTTGCTCCGGCGTCGGCGGATTCACGTGTTCCAATGTGTAGGGCACATTCAAATGTTCCCATTTGTGAATGGCCATTTGATGAAATGGCAGAAGCTGCACTTTTTGTATGCACCGAAAAGGCTTCAGGTACGTTGCCAAGGCCTCTAGATCTTCCACACGATCTGTAAAGCCCGGCACAACGACGTGCCGAATCCATACGGGTTTTTCTTCCGCCTCGCACCAATCCAATAACTGCAAAGCCCGGCGATTATCTCCACCCGAAACGGTCTTGCAGAGATCCGAATCGATTGCCTTGATATCTAGAATGACTAGATCTGTGACCTCCAAAGCTGACTGACACGTTGACACAGGAATGATGCCCGAGGTGTCTACAGCGGTGTGGATGCCTCGCAACTTTAGCCGGGAAAATACATTCGTCACAAAGGGCACCTGCGACAAGGGTTCCCCGCCGGAAAACGTCACTCCCCCGTTCCGAATAAAGGATCGATACTTAAGGATATCGCCGACCAATGCCGATGCCCGCATCGTCTGCCCCGTCCCGTACTGCCAACTATCAGGGTTATGACAATACAGACACCGCAGCGGGCACCCTTGCAGAAAGGCAACATAGCGAATTCCGGGGCCATCCACTGTGCCACAGGTCTCGATCGAGTGGATGTATCCCAGCGGATCGGACTCCAAAATGGCCAGCGATTGATTGGCGCTCAAATCTGTCATCCGCACATCGTCTACAACACTCGGTGGAAGGTTCGATTGATCACGTCCACCTGTTGTTCACGTGTAAGTTTGATAAAGTTTACCGCATACCCGCTGACGCGAATGGTCAATTGCGGGTAGTTTTCGGGATGATCCATCGCATCGAGTAACAAGTCTTTATTGAGAACGTTGACATTGATGTGATGCCCGCCACTTTCAAAGTAGCCATCCAGCAATCCCGTCAGATTCTCGTATCGCTCCGCATCGCCCTGCCCCAACGCCTCCGGAACGATGCTAAACGTGTAGCTAATTCCGTCTTGGGCAAAGTCGTAAGGCAGTGAAGCTACAGAGGCCATCGATGCAATACATCCTTTCTGATCTCGCCCGTGCATGGGATTGGCACCCGGAGCAAAAGGCTCTCCCTGTTTACGTCCGTCCGGTGTCGGACCTGTTTTCTGGCCATAAACAACATTGCTGGTGATCGTCAATACACTCAGGGTATGTCGACCGTTACGATAAGCCGCGTGACGCTTCAGTTTCCCCATAAAGCATGCGACTAAGTCACGGGCAATCTGATCCACGGAATCATCGTGATTGCCAAATTGTGGATAGTCACCCTCGATTTCATAATCCACGACCAATCCGTCCTCGTTCCGGATGCATTTCACCTTCGCATAGCGAATCGCCGACAAGCTGTCAGCCACCACAGATAACCCCGCGATCCCAGTGGCCAAAATGCGCTCGACTTCTTCATCATGGAGCGCCATTTCAATCCGCTCATAGCAATACTTATCATGCATGTAATGGATGACATTGAGCGTATCCACATACAGTTTGCTGAGCCAATCCATGATCCAGTCAAATCGTTCGAGGACATCGTCGTACTCTAGATACTCCGTTTGGACCGGCTCAAATCGTGGCCCGACTTGGACGCCTGACTTCTCGTCCCGCCCCCCATTGATGGCATACAGGAGGGCTTTCGCCAAATTTGCGCGCGCCCCAAAGAATTGCATCTGCTTGCCAATTTTCATGGCGCTGACGCAACAGGCGATGCCGTAATCATCCCCGAACTTGACCCGCATTAATTCATCATTTTCATACTGAATCGAACACGTTTCGGCTGATAATCTCGCACAATACTCTTTGAACGCGGTTGGCAATCGCGGCGACCATAAGACGGTCATATTCGGTTCCGGGGCGGGACCGAGATTTTCCAGCGTATGCAGAAGGCGATAGCTCATCTGCGTCACGAGGGTACGGCCATCCAGTCCCATTCCACCAATACACTCTGTCACCCAGGTCGGATCGCCGCTAAACAGCGCATCATAAGCAGGCGTGCGGAGAAAGCGCACCAATCTTAGCTTCATCACGAAGTGATCAATCATTTCCTGAATTTCATCTTCGCTATAGCGCCCCGATTGCAAATCGCGCTGGGCATAAATGTCCAAGAAGGTGGACACACGCCCCAAACTCATCGCCGCACCATTTTGCTCTTTCACTGCTGCCAAATACCCAAAGTATAGCCATTGGATGGCTTCCTTGGTGTCGGTCGCAGGATGGCCGATGTCACACCCGTAGGACGCCGCCATTTCTTTCAATTCTTCCAAACTTCGAATCTGTTCGGCGATTTCTTCTCGTACCCGAATCACATCTTCCGTCATTGCGTCACTGGGTGCCTGACGATGGGCGTGGCGCTTGCAGGCCAGCAAGTAATCGACTCCGTACACGGCCGGGCGACGGTAATCCCCAATAATTCGGCCACGGCCATAGGCATCCGGCAACCCCGTAATTACACCAGACCGACGGGCCGCTTTCATTTCATCCGTATACACATCAAAAACGCCGTCATTGTGCGTCTTTCGATGTTTGTACACCTCGCGCAATTCATCGCAAATCGGGCGGTCATAGGCTTGCAATTGGTCGTATACCATGCGCGCGCCGCCGTTAGGCATGATCGCCCGCTTGAGTGGCGCATCGGTTTGCAGGCCGACGATCGTCTCCAGATCTTTATCAATGTAGCCCGCCGCATGACTTGTGATCGTGGAAATCGTCTTCTCGTCGATATCCAGCACTCCGCCTGCCTGCCGCTCTGCTTCCATTAGAGTCAACACCTTTGACCACAGTTTTTGGGTGCGGTCCGTTCCTTCCTGCAAGAACGAGCCATCCCCTTCGTAGGGTGTGTAATTTTGCTGGATAAAATCGCGCACATCAATGCGCTCCATCCATTTGCCCGGTGTAAAACCTTCATAGGCAACATTTGAGCGATCCACTTTCGGTCCAGCCAAAGACAAGTTTCTCTCCATCACGATCCTCGTTTCTTCAATTCCAACACCGTTTCATTCGAATTATTTTTTGCATGGGGCGCTCTTATAAAGAGCTCTCTGTTCAACTACAATCATATTCGGCAACTATCAACGATTCTATTTTGAACATCATATTTAGAAGCAATGTCGATGAAAACGAAATCATATGGAGCCGAAGAGTATGAAGACACTACAACAGATTTATTTGATTGCATGCACAACCCTACTACCGCTGATCGTGTACGCGGAATCTCCCGAAGTAGCGACCTTGCGAGAAACGGGGCGCGCCTTCACGCGCATTGCGCGAGAAGGCACTCCAGCCGTGGTTTCTATACGGGCGGAGCAGGAAGTAAGTCACCGCCCCCCGGACTTCTCGCCCTTCGAGTTCTTTTTTGGTCCCCAGTATCGGCAGCGACAACCCTCGCGACGCCTTCAACTCTCGCAAGGATCCGGCTTCATTGTGAGTGAGGACGGGTACATCCTGACGAATAATCACGTCATTAATGATGCCCAATCCATCGTTGTGACACTCAAAGATGGGCGTGAATTCCCTGCCGAACTGGTAGGGACGGATCCGGAGACTGAGATCGCTCTCATTCGCATCGCGGGCGAGAATTTGCCAGTCGCTCGACTGGGAGATTCGGACGCGATCGAGGTTGGCGAATGGGCGATTGCTATTGGCAACCCGTTTGGTCTCCAGGAAACGGTAACAGCAGGAATCATTAGCGCCAAGGGACGCACTCAGGTTGGCATCACGGATTTTGAGAATTTTATCCAAACCGATGCCGCGATCAACCCAGGTAACTCAGGCGGGCCACTCCTCAATATCGATGGTGAAGTGATTGGGATCAACACCGCCATCTTCACTCGCAGTGGCGGGTACATGGGTATCGGCTTTGCGATTCCCATCAACATGGCTGTTGAGGTCAAACAAGCCTTGATTCAAGATGGGCGCGTTCATCGCAGCCTAATCGGGATATTTCTTCAAGAATTGACCCCTGAACTGGCGACCGGTTTCGGCATTGATCCCGTCGACGGAATCATCATTGCTCAAGTGGGCGAAGATTCTGCCGGCCAGGAGGCGGGGCTTCAGGACGGCGACATTGTTCTTGAGTTGAATGGACGACCTGCGGGCAGTGTAGCAGATTTCCGTAACCGTGTTGCCGTGATCCGCCCAGGCACGGAAATTACCTTAACGATCCTGCGTGACGGGGAACGAATGGAGATTCCTGTCGTCACCCGAGCTCGCGATGTGCTGCAAGAAGATGTCACAAGCGATACCAGGCGCCGAGAAGCCTCCGGCTTGAATGTGGCAGAGCTGACCCCGGAGTTGCGACAACAATTGCAATTGCCTCGCGACCTTGCGGGACTTGTCATTCTGGACGTGGAAGCCAACAGTCCAGCTTGGCGCAGCGGGTTCCGTGGTGGCATGGTGATTTTGAGCGTCAACCGGCAAGCTGTGACTTCGATCGAGGAGTTTGACGGTGTCTTATCTCGCGCCGAGGGCAATCAAGCGCTGGTTCTTGTGCATATTCCCCGCAGGGGACGGCTATTCATGACCCTGCCTTTGGAATAAGACTCAAAAAAGCTAGCCTAAGATATTTGAAATGAATGGGCGGCAATAGGCCTTTGTGAATGTCTCGACGTTCTGGGTGATACAAGTATTCAGTGTTCGGTGTTCAGGGGGATTGTCCCATTTCTGAACGCTGAAAGAAATTGATACAGATCGAGAGTCTGGGCTGGTCAAATTCGTCAGAATCATTATAGTCCGCCCCATAGAGCTAGAAAATGAACCCGATTCCTTTTTACAAAATGCATGGTGCGGCGAACGATTTTATCGTTGTGGATGATCGTGCGGGCTTGTTTCCCTGTGACAATGCAGACTGGATGGCGGCCATTATGCGACGCAACACGGGCATTGGCAGCGAGGGAATATTGCTGATTCAGCCTTCCACTCAAACCAATTTCCGCATGCGATTTTTTAATCCAGATGGCGGAGAGGTTGATATGTGTGGGAACGGCGCCCGCTGTATTGCCCGACTCGCTTTTGAACTGGATGTTGCTCCTCAGGACATGCGTTTCGAGACATTGGCCGGAGTGGTGGGAGCCTATGTAGATGGTGATCAAGTACGATTAACCATGACCCCGCCGACAGATTGGCGTCTC
>SLBD01000173.1 GCA_007126515.1 Kiritimatiellia bacterium | reverse complement strand
TCGGCGGGCGTGCAACGATTCTTTTTGGCTCCAAACCAAATTTCGAAGGGGGAAAATGCATGAATATGGATATCCGGGACCCGTTCTTTGATGGCAATCAAGATGTTGCGGTAGTGGTCGGCCGGTATTTTGGGATGTAGACCGCCTTGAATACAGACTTCGGTTGCGCCCCGATTCCACGCTTCTTCGGCACGGTTGGCAATTTCATCCAAAGAAAGCGACTCCGCGTCCGGATCTTCAAATCGCCGATTAAAATTACAGAATCGGCAGCCCATGTAACAGATATTGGTGAAATTGATATTCCGAGTGATGACAAAAGACACATCGTCACCAACACGGGCTTGTCGGACAGCATCGGCGGTTAGCAGCAAGGCTTGTAACTCGTCATTTTCACTCTGAAAGAGAATCTCGGCTTCAGAGACACTGATTTCATTTTGCTGCACAGATTTCTCAAGGATTCGAGCCACATTGGGTGCGATCCGGGAGAGCAATCCCTCTAGTTCGCCGACATCAGTTGACCCAGACCTTTGATTCACCAGCATTCTCTTATTTTCGCCATCCATCGCAACGTATATACAATCGAAAAGTATCTGCTCTGTCGAGCTGGAAAAGAGACCCGCACCACATCTGTATATTCACCTATTTGAAGTTACTCCTTGAAAAGAATACCCAAGTACCTAAGCACGAAAGAAGCTCGAATCCCGAATACAAGAAAAACCAAAACCTCACGATGGTTGGCGCGACGCACTGGAATTAGATGAAGCGGGTTCGGATTTAGTATTTCGGTTTTCATTCGGGCTTGGGCTTTTCATCATTCGTCATTATTTAACACCAACTCTTCGATCACCCATGCGGCTATTCGAAAACCGAATGTTCCGGTCACAAACGACAATGCGCCCAGTCGGCCATCGCAATTCAATTGGCTGCCCGCTTCGGCCAACAATGGATTCTCAGTGTCTGCACAGGTTTGTTCAGGCCAATGAACGGGCTCGGGTGAGAAGACGCACGGGACCCCGAACGGGCCCTGTGCCGGAAAATCAAATACATGACGAAGTTTCTTGCGGATAAAGGTGAGCAGGCGATCATTATGTGTGTCCGCTAAATCAACGAGTTGAATCCGGCTTGGATCCCTTTTACCGCCCGATCCACCACAGGTGGCAATCGGAAGGCCACGTTGCTTGCAGCGGGCGATTAAACCGGCCTTGGGCATGACGCCATCAATTGCATCGACGACATAGTCATAGGGCGCGTCAAGGATATCCTCGATCGTGGCTTCATTCACGAATGTAGAATAGGGGCGAATCTTGCACACAGGGTTGATGTCCCGAATTCGCTTGGCCATAGTTTCCACCTTGGATTGGCCTGCCGTAGAAAGAAGCGCATGCACTTGGCGATTAACGTTAGACACGCATAGATCATCTGGATCGGCTAACGTAAGTGTGCCAACACCGGTGCGAGCCAAGGACTCGGCCACCCAAGAGCCGACCCCGCCAATGCCGACGATTAAAATGTGTGCATGGCGAATCCGGTCTGTGCGGTCACCATAGATACGTTGAATGCCGTCAAATTGCATGAGGTACACGCACCCTATGTGGCCGACTTGGCTACTCTTCGGTGGAACCAACGCATTAGAGGACCGATGACAGGGAATTGTCCGTAGAGGTTAGCCGAATCCCAGTAATCCTGGTGAAAGACCACTTGCCCGTCGACGTTGAAGCGGACATGAGTCATCCCGAGGCTGACGTTCGGCGGGTCATTTCTGTATCGTTCCATTCGAAACGTCATCACCCAGCGGAAGTAGTGCTCACCCTTGCTGGAGGCAACATCAACAAGATCAAATGTGCACTCTACCACATGCTCAAGCGTGTGCAGAAAATACGCTTCCACCTCAGCCGCTGTGTTGAGCTCCACCAGCGTGTCGTTAAAGAAAACCTCCTCGGCATACAAGGCCGTGATGCCGCCACGCAACGCGTCCTCATCAAATCGCGTGAACAAATCCAAAAACTGCTCGATGGCACGGGCTTCGACTTCAGACCCCGGCTCCGCCAACGCCATGTTTTCCGGCGCGGTGCGGTGCAATGCGGCCAAGTACGTCTCCATGGTTCCGCCCACCGGTTGCGGGGAACGACAGCCTGTCACCATCACAAGGAGTCCAAGTGCAGATACAAAAACAAAAGTACGAATGTGAATCAGCATAATCAGGTCTTTCTTCTGAATGATCATAGATGGAGGTGCAACGACTGGCAATGTCCATGTTGCCCCATAGATCTGCAGTGTAGGTCGAGTCGAGCGGTCGGACCTGTCAGGTTATTTTGTGAGCTCGGATTCGGGATTGAGTAATTCACTCCAGGCCGCGTGGCGGGCTTGGAGTTCTGGATGGTGAGGATGGAGGGTTATGGCTGTTTGCAATGCGGTGAGCGCGGCTTCAGTTTCCCCGAGATTCTGCAGCACGACGGCCAAGGTATGCCAGTGGGCATAGGCGGCGGGATCGAGTTCTATACTGCGGCGGGCGAAATAGAGGGCCTCGTCTGATCGTCCATCTTCTTGCAGGACCCATGCCAGATTATTGTAGGCGATCGGGAACGGTTTGCGTCCGAGGGCCCGTCGCAAAGTGGCCTCGGCAAAAGGATACCGATGGTCGTTGTAGTATTCCAGCCCGAGCGCGAAATTGGCCCATGCATTCCAGGGATCAATGGCGAGCAAGCTGCGAACTTGTTCGGGTAGCAGTGCAGAACGGTCAAGGTGCAAGTACAGCTGGATCAGGACTTCCTGCAAGCGTACATTCATAGGCCACAATTGATGTGCCTCTTGGAGAAGCTCAGCGGCTCGCTCATAATTGGCCTCTTCCATGGCGCGGCTGCCGAGAGCCAG